>JBPCLI010000136.1:0-40575 GCA_051003415.1 Chthoniobacterales bacterium
CGCTTGGAGATGACCTTCGAAAATCACTACGCGGTGCTGGGATTGGATCGCAATTGCACCGCAATGCAAATTCGCGACGCCTATCGCCTGCTGGCAAAGCGTCATCATCCGGACTTGAATCCGAACTCGGAGGAAGCCCGGGCGCGCACCCAGACGCTTAACGCCGCCTACGAAATTCTGAGCGATCCCTCACGCCGCCGCGTCTACGATCTTGCGCTCGACCGTGCCAGCCGGGCGAAAGCACCCGGCCGCAGCGAAAAGATTGAGCGAAACATCACGCAGGAAGTTCGGCTGCGAATCGACGATTTTCTGCGCGGGACCTCGATCAACGTGCAGGTAAGCGATCCGGCGAATCCGGACGGACCGGAAACCTACCGCGTAGAAATTCCTGCGATGACCGCGCCGGGCGCTCGCCTCCGCGTGCCACGGCAGGGAGCAGCCGGACGCGGCTTTGTAGAGCTTCGGTTAAAAGCCTTGCCCGGATTTCGCTTCAAGGTCCGCGGCTCCGACATTCGCACCGATCTGCGGATCAGCGCGCAGCGAGCCGAACAAGGCGGCGTGGAAAGGCTCGAACGTCCGACCGGCGGAATGATCCCCCTAACGATCCCTAAGCGGGTCAAGCGCGGCGAAATTCTACGGATCGCCGGTGAAGGAATGCCAAAGCCGCGCGGCGGCCGCGGTGACCTGCTCGTCCGCATCACCTATCGGCCGGAAGCGCGCATCTCGCGCGCTCGTTAGGGCGTTCCAGAGACCTCAATGGGAATTGGACGGGGGCGGCTTCGGGAGTCTCGGCGGCCGCTTCCAATATTTGTCTGCTGGCTTTGCGGGTGGGCCCACGAGCTTTCATCGCGGCTGAGAGCGAAGCGCCTTCGCCGCCGCCTTCGACCCGCGCTTGTTCTGAGCGTTTGGCTTTTTGACGTTTCTCGAGCCGCAGAATCTTCTTCTTTAGAGTCTTGACTTTCATAGGAGGCCTTTCTTCGATTTGCCTAACGGACGGGGGGCCAAGCCTGGAAACCGCCTCGCTCGAGAGCAAATGGTGTTCGTTAGGCCGGGCGACGCGCCCAGCGCAACTTGGCCGAGACCGAACGGGGGTTGGCCTTCCGTTCCGTCGGGCTCGGGCGGATGACCTCGCGCGCGATTTCGGAAAAAAGCTCCGCCTCTAACCCCGCCGCGAACGATTTCTTTACCCGGCGATCTTCGTCGGAATGGAAGGTGAGAATCGCGACACGCCCGCCCGGATTGAGGCACGACGGGAGATGGCGCAGGAAAGTCTCGAGGGCCGAGAACTCTTCGTTAACCGCGATCCGAAGCGCTTGAAAAACGCGCCTGACGGATAGTTCTCTCTCCTCGTTAGGCAAGCACCGCAGGGCGGCCCTGATGGCGAAGGCGAGCGAAAGCGTGGTCAGGAAAACTCTGCCGGAGAGCGCGGTGGCGAGGAGTTCGGACCGCGGCTCGTCGGCGTTTTCCTGGAGGAGACGCGCCAGTTTTACCGGCTCGATCTTCTGCAGCAAAGCCGCCGCCCCTTGCCCGCGCGCGGGATTCATCCGCATGTCGAGCGGGCCGTCCTGTTTCATGGAGAACCCGCGCGCCGGGTTGTCCAACTGCATCGAGGAAACGCCGAGATCGGCCAGGATAACGTCCGCGCCGGCGAGGTCCGCCCGGGCCAGGACCTGGGGCAGACCGGCGAAGTTGCTCCGCCAGACGCTGAATTGTTCGGGACCGTAGCCTAACGAGCGGAGACGCTCCTCGGTCCGCGGCAATTCGAGCGGATCGACATCGAGCCCGAGCAAACGCCCGCCCGGGATGACGCGCGGAAGAATTTCCTGCGCGTGCCCGCCATGGCCGAGCGTGCAATCGACCGCCACTTCCCCGGCGTTCGGCACGAGCGCTTCCAGAATTTCCGCCACCATGATGGGACGATGACTGCCGGCCGGAGTTTTGCCGGAGGCGAGCACTTTCGCCACCGTCTCGGCGTAACGCTGCGGGTCGCGCTCTTTGTATTTCTCCTCGAAACGGCGCGGATTCTTGCCTCGGTAGCGCGGCCGGCGCGGCGGACGAGCCGGGTTGGATGCGTCCTCGGTCATTGTGTGTTCCTTCGCACGCCGTGAGCAGGCGGGCCAGCGCCAGCTCCGCATTCGCCGGAGTTCGCGGACCGGCGCGATCATGTGGGCCAATCTGTATCTTCTCTTTTGGCTATCGCTCTGACCTGACGGGCCCGAGGGCTTAGGCATTTCGCGACCGGAATGAATCCAATTCCCCGGCGAGAACGAATCCACCGTTGGAAACATGGATTCGATCAACAAAAATCAGCCGGAAGAAAACCACGAAGACCTCCGCGGGCAGAAGGCGGTGAGCAAAATCAAGGAACTGGTCGAGAAGGCGCAGACCTGTTTTTTCTGCACCGCAACCGCGAGCGGTGAATCGACCGGGGCGCGTCCGATGAGTGTGCAAGAGGTGGACGACGAAGGAAATCTCTGGTTCCTGAGCGCGGACGATAGCCACAAGAATGAAGACCTGGCCCGCGATCCGGCGGTGAAGCTATTTTTCCAGGGCTCGGCGCATTCCGATTTTCTCATGCTTAGCGGCCAGGCCACTGTCTCGCGCAACAAGGCGAAGATCAAAGAACTCTGGGAGCCGATCGTGAAGACCTGGTTCACGGAGGGGGTGGACGATCCGCGCATCACCGTGATCAAGGTCCAGCCTAACGACGGTTATTACTGGGACACGAAACACAGCATGGCCGTGGCGGGAATCAAGATGATGATCGGCGCCGCCATCGGGGTGACAATGGACGACTCGATCGAGGGAACGGTCCGCGTCTGACCACGCTGCGGTTTAGGCGGGATTCTGCAAGAGATGTTGAATCGCGGCCCGAACCATGAACTCTGGCTGGGCGCCGGAAAGGCTGCGCGCGGCCTGGAGCGGTTCGTCGTCCCGCCGCAGGAGCATGGCTGGCACGCCGGAAACGCCCAGTTCCTGGGATAACTCCTCATCCGCCAGAACCCGGGCGCGAAATTCTCCGCTCGTTAGGGCTTGCTCCAGCGCTGAACGCTCGAGCCCGCACTTTTCTCCGAGCTCGAGCAGGGTTTCCATCTCCCCGATATCGCTTCCCTCCTCAAAGAAGGCGCGAAAAATGGCGGCATGCATTGGGTCAAACTTCCCCTCATCGCGCGCAAACTCTGCCGCTTCGAGCGCGCGCCGGCTGCGCGGCTGCACGGGCGGAAGTTTCAGGTTCATGCCGCGTTCCCGCGCCATCGGATAAACGGCGCGGTCCCAGATATTGACCAGGTAATCGCCGTGAGGCGGAAGCGTCGGCACCGGCTCTGGCCGCAACTCAAATGCGCGCCAGCGCACAATGAGCTGGTCGCCAAACTCCTCCCGCATCCGGTTCAGGATCGGCTCTTCGAGGTAGCAAAACGGGCAGACGTAATCGCTCCAGACATCCAGCTGTAAAGACATGAGTAAAGCAGGCGTCGCAAAAGATTGCGAACACAACGCGTGGTCCGCCGTTTAAGGATTCGGCGTCGGGACTTCACCCGGCGTGTTCACGTCGACGTCCGGCACCGTAACCTTTTCCCTTTCCATCGTCACTTTCGCTACGGTCACTTCCTTCTCTTCCTTCTTGACGTCACGCGCGCGGTCTCGAGATCGTACTTCGGAGGCTCATGCAGTTAAGATCGTATTTCAGCGCAATGGCGGACCTGTCGGGCTTCAAAGTTGAACGGGACGATTCTCGGCTCGCATCGTGCAGGGTTTCATTTATCCATAGCGCATGGCCATCCGAATCCTCGTTACCGGCGGAACCTTTGACAAGGAGTACAACGAACGCAGCGGTCAGCTTTTTTTCAAAGACACTCATCTCGCCGAAATGCTCCAGCGCGGTCGATCGCGGGTCGCGGTCTCGATTCGCACGGTTATGATGGTCGACAGCCTGGAAATGAGCGAAGCCGATCGCGCCCTGATCGCGCAGAACTGCGCCCAGGCTGAGGAAAACCAGATTGTCATCACCCACGGTACGGACACGATGACCGAGACAGCGGCGGCAATCGCACGGGCAGTGACGGATAAAACAGTAGTCCTCACAGGCGCGATGATCCCGTGGGCTTTCGGCAGCTCCGACGGTCTTTTCAATCTCGGCAGCGCGCTCTCCTTCGTGCAGGTTTTGCCGACCGGGGTTTACATTGCCATGAACGGCATGTGCTTTCCATGGGATCGCGTCCGCAAAAATCGCGAGCGCGGCGAGTTCGAGGAGATTCCATAATTCAGGAGTCGATGGTAATCGGCGACACGCCCTTCGGTTGTTCTTGCTTGAGCGAGGGGTTCCTGCATGAATCGCGTTCGCCCCTAAAGCTTATGAAGTCATTTCCTTCGAATCGGGCGCGGGTTTTAATCGTGAGTCTGTTCATCTTGCCCAGTCGTCCCGTGTTGCCTGCTCCGTCCCCTACGCCCGTTCCATCGATTGCGAGCGGAGCGATCCGGGTCGAACTGGAGCTGATTGCGAGCGGACTGCATGCGCCTAACGATCTTACGTCGGTCGGGGACGGCCGGCTGTTTGTTGACGAACAGACGGGCACGATTCGCATTCTCAAAGCTGGCGCGCTGCTCCCGACGCCGTTTCTTGATCTCTCGGCGCGCCTTGTTGGCACGGGCGACGAACGCGGTTTACTCGGGTTCACTTTCCACCCCGGATACAACGATCCGATAAGCCCTGGTTACGGTAAGTTCTACACCTTTACGACCGAACCGATTTCCGGTCCGGCCGACTTTACCGTCCCAATTTCCGGCCCTTTTTCCCATCAGAACGTGGTCGCCGAGTGGCAACGTTCGATCGACAATCCCGATCTGGCCGATGCGGCAAGCCGGCGCGAGGTGCTGCGCGTGGACCAACCGCAATACAGTCACAATGGGGGCCAGCTGGCCTTCCGCCCGAACGAGTCCTATCTCTACATCTCGTTAGGCGACGGAGGTTGCTGCAACGATACCGCTGATGGCCATAACCCGGAGATCGGCAACGGTCAGGACCTTGCCACAGTCCTCGGCAAAATCCTTCGGGTTGACCCGCTCGATCCCGGCCTAACGAATGGGAGCTCTGACATGGTCAGCGTCAATGGCCACTACCGAGTCCCGCTGAGCAACCCCTTCATCGAAAAAAGCGACGCATTGCCCGAGATTTATGCCTATGGGTTCCGCAATCCATTTCGCTTCTCGTTCGACGAGCCGACCGGCCGACTCATCGTGGGCGATGTCGGACAGAGCCAGATCGAGGAAGTTGACCTGGTGGAGGCAGGCAAGAATTATGGCTGGAATCGCAAGGAAGGTTCCTTCCTTTTCAATCCGGACGATGGATCGATCGTGCCCGACCCATCGCCCGATCCGGCCCTGGTCGATCCAGTAGTGGAATACACGCACCACGATGGCATTGCCGTGATTGGCGGTTATGCCTACCACGGGAAGAGCGTGCCAGCGCTGAACGACATGTATGTCTTCGGCGATTATGCGTATGGGAGTAGCGGTCGCTTGTTGTATTCTGATTTCCAAGACGGTCTGATTCACGAATGCGACCTGGCCGGAACCGTCGAGAGCTTCGACAAGTTTATCAAAGGATTCGGTCGCGATGATGAGGGCGAGCTTTATGTGCTGGGAGACGCCTCGGACGACGGCGTCGTTTACAGGATTGCTCCTATCGCCGCGACCTCTGCCATTCTCAACCTTTCCACCCGCTTGAAAGTGGAAACGGGTGACAATGTCTTGATTGGCGGATTTATCATTACCGGAAGCGCTTCGGAACAGGTTGTCCTCCGCGGGCTCGGACCTTCCCTCGTTCTTCAGGGCGTGAGCGCGGTTGAGACGCTGTCCGATCCGATGATCGAATTGCATGACGGAAGTGGCGCCTTGATTGCCGCTAACGACGACTGGACGGAGGGTGCGCAAGCTGGCGAAATCAGCGCGCTGGGGCTCGCGCCTAACGATGGTTCCGAGTCGGCATTGCTCGCGCAACTCCCCCCGGGTTCCTACACGACGATTCTCAAAGGCGCAGACGCCGGCAGCGGCATCGGTCTGGTCGAGATCTACGCCACAAGCATTTCGGCGCCGGTCGATCCAGTTAATATTTCTACTCGCGGGCTCGTCCAAGCGGGTGACGACGTCATGATTGGTGGCTTTATCCTTGGCGGAACCACGCCGCGCAAGCTCGCGATGCGTGCCATCGGTCCATCGCTTGGGTCGGCCGGCGTCCCAAATCCACTCCCCGATCCAATCCTGGAATTGCACAATCAGGACGGCGAATTGATCGCGTTCAATGACAACTGGCAAGATACCCAGCAGAATGAGATCGAAGCAGCTGGATTGGCGCCGACTGCCAAACTTGAATCCGCGATCGTGGCAACGCTCTCCCCGGCCCCTTACACGGTTGTGTTGCGGGGCAAGGACGATGAAGTCGGCGTCGCGTTGGTCGAGGCCTATCAGTTAGACGATTGAAAAATCGCCCTGTTCTACCGACGATTTCCTGCCCATTTGGAAGACGCACGGTGCCCACATACAAGTCCTCGATCGCGCACTAAAAAAAGGAAGCGCGGAATTGCTGATCCTCTCGCTGGTGGAAGATCGGCCACGTCATGGTTACGACATCGGTCAATTAATCGAGCTGCGTTCGCGCGGCGCGCTCCGCTTCAACGTTGCGTCGCTCTATCCACTGCTCTATCGACTCGAGAAGCGCGGCTGGATTCGCGGGCGCTGGGTGGAGAAGGCCGGGCAACGTCGCCGACGCTATTACCGCCTCACTCCCTCCGGCAAAAAGGTGCTGGCGAGGCAGCGCGAAGGCTGGGTCGAATTTGTGGAAGCGATTAACCGCATAACCGGGCTGCAACATGCGTGATTTCGAGATCGAGATCAGGCAGCGACTCGCCGGCTTGAACCTTCCGCCGGAACGCGAGAACGAAGTCGTGGAGGAGCTTTCGCAACATCTCCTCGATCAATACGAATCCGCTCTCAGTCGAGGAGCCACCGAAGAAGAAGCTCAACTTGAGGCGCTCGAAGAGACGAATGCGCCAGATGTGTTAGGCACAGGACTGCAAACAGTGGAGCGTCGTGCTCCCCGGAATCCCATCATACTGGGAGAAGAAGGGAAGAGCAACCTGATGGCAGATATCGCGCAGGATCTGCGCTACGCGCTACGCATGCTTTGGAAAAATCCTGGCTTTACCGTGGTGGCGGTGATCGCCCTCGCGCTCGGCATTGGAGCGAACAGCGCGATTTTTAGCGTCGTCAACGCCGTCCTCCTGCGACCGCTGCCTTTCAAAAATCCGGAGCAACTCGTCGCCGTTTGGGAAAATGCTTCGCATTACGGATTCCCGAAGAATACCCCTTCGCCGGCAAACTTTCTCGATTGGCGCCGGCAGAACACCGTCTTCCAGGCGATGTCGGCGATGGCATGGGAGACTTATAATCTGACCGGTATCGGCGAGCCGGAAAAGCTCGACGGACGCCGCGTCTCCGCAAACCTCTTTGACCTCCTCGGCGTCCGACCAAGCCTTGGCCGGAGTTTCCTGCCGCAGGAAGATTCGCCCGGCTCCCATGTCGTGATCCTGAGCGACGGCTTGTGGAAGCGGCGGTTCGCTTCTAATCCGCAGATCATTGGCCAAACGCTGAACTTGAGCGGCCAGGCCTGCACGGTCGTCGGAGTGATGCCGCCTGACATTGACTTGCCTGGTCTGCCGGATGCGGTGAATTGGCGCGACCAGCTCTGGACCCCGATCGCGTTCTCCAGCGAGGAAGCGGCGCGGCGCGGGAGCCATTATCTCGAGGTAATCGCGCGCATGAAGCCGAGTGTCACCCTGGCACAGGCCCGGGCCGAGATGGAAACCATCGCGGCTCGTCTTGGCCAACAGTATCCGGAGAGCAATCTCAGCATCGGCAGCGCGGTGAACCCACTTCAGGAAGAATTGGTCGGCGACATGCGCCCGGCGCTTCTGGTCTTGCTTGGCGCAGTCGGATTCGTCCTCCTCATCGCCTGCGCCAACGTCGCCAATCTGCTCCTCGCGCGGGCGGCGGTGCGACAGAAAGAAATCGCTTTGCGCCTAACGAGGCAATTCCTGACTGAGAGCATCGTCCTCTCCATCCTTGGCGGCACCTTCGGACTCCTTTTGGCCGTCCTCGGGCTCGATCTCCTGAAGAGCCTCATCCCCGAAACCGTCTCGCAGGCCGGGGCCATCGCGATTGACGGTAAAGTGGTGCTTTTCACGATCTTTGTTTCCATCATCACCGGCGTTGTCTTCGGGCTCGCGCCCGCCACTCAAGCCTCCAAGGTCGACTTGAATGACTCGCTTAAGGAGGGTGGTCGCGAATCAAGCGGGGGAGACAAAGGCAATCGCCTGCGCGGAATCCTCGTCATCAGCGAAGTCGCGGTCTCTTTCGTCCTGCTGATCGGCGCCGGCTTGCTGATCAACAGCTTTTTCCATTTGCGAAATCTCGATCCCGGCTTCGCCACCGATCATCTGCTCACGGTGAAGATTGCTCTGCCTGAAACGAAATATCCGAGTAAAGAGCAGCGCTCGGATTTTTTCCGTGAAGTGATTCGGCGAATCAAAACTCTGCCCGGAATAGAGTCGGCCGCGATCGCCAACAACCTTCCCTGTGCCTACAACGGCGACTCCGTTCCCATCGGCATTGAAGGCCGGGTCGATCCCCCACCCGATCAACGACCGGATGTGCTCCTGCGCGTGACCGGCCCTGATTATTTTAAGACTATGAAATTCCCTCTGCTGAAAGGGCGAACCTTCACCGACGATGACCGGACTGACACCCGTTATGTCGTCGTGATCAGCGAGCAAACGGCCAATCGTTTCTGGCCCGCAGAAAATCCGATCGGCAAACGCCTCAAGCCCGGCGACGCGACGAGCGATGGACCGTGGCGCGAAGTCATCGGCGTCGTACGGGACGTGCGTCAGAACGACTTCGCGGCAGCGCCCAAGCTGCAGATGTATCTCTCGTATCAACAAGTGAGGGATTTCCCACCAAACGCCCTTGTCCTGCGGACGAAAGTGGATCCACTCAGCCTTGCGCCATTGATCCGAAACGCCATCTGGGAAGTCGACAAGGATCAACCCGTTTCCGACGTCAGAACGATGGACGAGATTGTCTCCGCGGCTGCCGCGCGGCAACGCTTCAGCATGTTGCTCCTGGCTGTCTTCGCGATCGTCGCGCTCCTCCTCGCCGCGATCGGCATCTACGGGGTTATGAGTTACTCCGTCGCGCAGCGGACTAAGGAGATCGGGCTGCGGATGGCTCTCGGCGCGCAGCGCGGGGACATCCTCAGGATGACTGTCGGGCAGGGACTGAAACTCGTTGGCATAGGCTTGCTCCTGGGTCTCGCTATTGCCGTCGTGCTCACGCGCGTCATGTCCAGCCTCCTTTTCGGAATCAGCGCGACCGACCCGCTCACCTTCGTCAGCATTTCGCTCGTGCTCCTCGCGGTGGCGGTTTCGGCCAGTTACATTCCGGCCCTGCGTGCCACCCGGATCGATCCCATGGTCGCACTGCGAGTACAGTGACGGCGCGGGCCAGCCGCTTCGATGCTATTCGTTAGTCTCGACGCGGCTTCCAGACCGTGGTTGCTTTTCGATCCTAGTGAATGGTGGCGGTGATTTCATACCACCGAGCGAGATCATGGATGGAGTCGAAGGTGAGGTTATTGACTTTGGTCGGCATCATCTTCCGGTAATACTCGTGGCGGGTGAGAATGAGCACGTTGGGCTTCCGCCAACGCTCGGCGGGCAACGGCAGGAGAAAGGCCGCGGCACAAGCCACCCAACCCGAAAGAAAAAAAGCGAGCGCAACTGTCCGCGAGCGTTGTGAACTGGGCATGGCCGGGTCGAGAATGACCTTCCCATTTGCACGACTCAAGCCCCGCTTTTGCACCAACCGCAGCACCGTGGTAGGACCAACCAAAGTCCGACCGTGCCCACCTTCGCCAACATTGCCGCTTACAAATTCGCTTCGTTAGGCGATCTCGCGGCCCTGCGGGTAGAGCTGCGTGAGTTTTGCCATGCTGCCGAAATGCGCGGCACCGTCCTCCTCAGCCCGGAAGGGATTAATCTCTGCGTCGCGGGCGAGCGCGCCGCCTGTGATCGCCTTCTTGTTAGGCTAAGGGAGATTCCCGACCTAGCCGATCTCCGTCCGAAAATAAGCGAGAGCGATCACCAGCCATTCAACCGCATGCTGGTGAAGATTAAACAGGAGATTATCGCCTTCGGCGTGGCGGGGATCGATCCCGCATCCCATCCCGCGTCGCGAATCGCGCCACGCCAGCTCAAGCAATGGCTCGACGAGGGCCGCAGCCTCACGCTGCTCGACGCCCGAAACGCCTACGAAGTGAAGCTCGGGACTTTCCGCGGCGCCCGCACCCTCGATCTTGATCATTTCCGCGAATTTCCATCCGCTGCCGCCGCTCTGCCCAGTCACCTGAAGGACGAACCAGTCGTGACTTTTTGCACCGGCGGCATCCGTTGCGAAAAGGCGGCACCGCTCCTCGAGATGGCCGGCTTTACGAATGTTTTCCAGCTTGATGGCGGCATTCTGAATTACTTCGCGGAGTGCGGCGGCGCGCATTACGAAGGCGATTGCTTTGTCTTCGACAAGCGCGTCGCACTCGACTCCACCCTCCGCGAAACCGGCGCCGCCCTCTGCTTCGTCTGCCAGACTCCCCTAACGATCACCGAGCAGAAAGATGAGCGTTACGTGGAGTCCGTTTCCTGTCCGCATTGCCCGGCTTACGTCCGTTAGGCGAACATTCTCGCGACCGCTGAAGCCGGGACAGTCCTGGTTCTGCGAATTGCGTTCCGCCATGTAAATTCCACCATGAGCTTCCTTAAACTTGACCAGTTACCGTTTGCCGGAATGTCGCACGAGTTCGTGGGCGAAAATCATGGCGCGCCGTTCTCAGCTTACATCGTGACCGCCAAGCCCGGGCAGGGTCCGCCGTTGCACACACATCCCTACGTGGAGGTTGCCTTCACCATCGAAGGCACCGCCACGATCACAGTCGGCAACGAACAGCACGAAGTGAAAGCCGGCGGCATCGTCGTCATCCCGGCGCACACCTCACATCGCTTCGTGAACAGCGGCGACCAATCCCTGCGCCAGATCGACATCCACGCCAGCCCGGCTTTCATTCAGACCAATCTACCCTAACGAATTCACGGTAAAGCAAATTGCACCGTCTCATTGGCGGCGCGATGATTCGACCAAAAGTTCTCCCCATCGAAGGTAAGGGATCGCGAGGCGAACGGGACGCTGGCGAGATCTTCGACCTCTGGCTTCTCCGCTGCCAGATCGAGGCGCGCGATGCTCCATTCTTCGGCCTCGCCGGGAACGTCTTTGTTCTCCTTGCCGCGCAAGACGTAAAGCTTGCCATCCGCAAAGGTGTGCCCGCAGATCTCCGCGCCGACGTCGATCGTGCGAGAAATATTTCCGGAGTCGTCGATCCTGTGAATCTGCCCCGTGTACCACTGGCTCAGGTAAAGCTCCCTGCCATCGAAGCTCAGGTAGGAGCCGGTGAAATCGGGGCAGCCAAACAACTTCTCGAAGCCGTCAGCCGGCGTGTAGCGATAGACATAGCGATCGTCGTTTAAACCTTTGCCGATCGTAAACCTCCAGCCGTCGATCAAGGCGGAATCGCTATTCGCCTTTCGGAAGCGATCGTTACTGGTCTGGGTGTAACCGACGGCCCAGACGTCGTTAGTGGAGATAACTTCGACGCTTAGCAGGTCGTTACTGGCTGGAGAAGGTCAGCGATGACGAATACGCGAAAAAATATTGAAGTGTTCACGCCGCGCTTCTATTTGTAACGTATCGTCACGACCCCGGGCCAGTCGCGCCTTAACTCCGTCGCCGCCGTCGCGAGCAACGACGTCTGGGCCATCGGCGTAAGCGAGCCGTCCGAGCTAAGCCTTACCCTGCACTGGGACGGCACCGCCTGGACGACCGTGCCCAGCCCTAACGACAGCACCGAGGACAACATCCTCTGGCACGTCACCGCCCTCGCTTCGAACGACGTCTGGGCAGTCGGCGCCGCCGGCAGTCTGAAAACATTGGGCATTCACGGGGAGGGCGCGCAAGGGAAGCTCGTCCATACGCCCGCTTTCGGCAACGACATCAGCAACGAAGTCCTGGTCGACATGGTGGCAAACTTCAGTACCGACATCTGGGCCGTCGGCCAATACCTCGTCCCGCTGCTCGGCAGCGCGCAGCAGACCCTCACCGAGCCTTGGGATGGCGCAAGCTGGAGCGTAGCCACAAGTCCTAACGCGAAAAACTCCAATAACCGGCTCAGCAGCGTCACCGTCACGCCTAACGGAACACCTGGTCGGTCGGCACCGTTGGCCCTTTCGGGCAAAGCCGAGCACGCCCTGGCAATGACCAAGGCACCTTAACTGCAGCCATCGACCGTCCGGGCCGTCTGGCCGCACGAAGCTTCCTTGATCTGGTTCGCGCAAATTCCTCTCGTGCGGCCGGACCTCCGGCTTTAACATCGCGCGTATGAAACCCGGAGCGGTTCTCGCCACTGCCCTCGTTAGCCTGGCTTTTCTCGCCGCCTGCCAGATCGCGCCGCGTAAATCAGCGGCTGCACACTCGAAGCCGATCAGGTCTGAGTCGGATAAACTTCCCCCCGCAACCGCCCGCTACATCAAGAAGATGGAAGACCGGCTTGGGACATACTGGTATGCGTTGGACAAGATTCATCTTGACGAACTTCATGTCGGTACTGTTACGGCCACATTCGAAATCCCTGCCGCGGGCGGGAAGGTTCGCAACGTGAAGGTGACGTCCAATACCGGAGGCCGTTCCGACGCGCTCGTCGCGCTCCGGGCCATCGATCAGTTCCGAGCGCCGCCTATCCCAGCCGATGTCCTGGCCGAAGCACACCAGGATTACGTCGTGGTCGAGGAATCGTTTATGATCTTTGCCAACCCCTGAACCTGCGCTGGCTCGCCGTACATCCGGTCGCCGGCCGATCGCGCCGGAGCGGGTTTGACGGCTCGCGGCTTATCCATGAGAAAACTAAAGTGACTATCGATTCGATCATCCCCATCATGGCAGCGATCGGCACCCTGCTTCTCGTGGTTACCGGTCTGCTCAATTACTCGGTCTTCATGCGGCAGCTTCGCTCCGGCCGCGAGCAGTTGGAGACGACCCGGCGGCTTCTCGATAACGCGCGTCAGCAGCCGGAGATTCAGTTGATGCAGCGCGCCATGATGGAGACTTCCAATCACCTCGGCATCCTCGTCGAGCGGCCTTATTTGCGCCCTTACTTTTACGATAACCAGGAGTGGCACGAGGGCGACCGAGCGACCAGCGACGAGGTAAAGGTGATGGCTGAATTCCTTCTCGATAACCTTGCTTCCGCGATCATTCATTCCGCGGCCTTCCCGCAATATCCAATCCGTGGGGTCGAGCAAAACATCCGTTTCCACCTGCGGCATAGCCCGCCGATGCGCGCCTTTCTCATGGAAGCGTTCGACCGTTTTCCGCTCGCCGGCCTCGCTTTGCTCTCCCTGAAAAACGACAGCAAAGCCGAGACTGAAGAAGACCTCCGCCGCCTGATCACCGCCGCGGCCAACGACCCCGAGGAGAAAGCGCGCCGCGAACGCCTGCTCGCGCATCTGCAAACCGTCGAAAATCCGCGGCCCCTCGAGCTGGCCCAATATAGCTTCGCCCGTGCGCGCGAGCGCTCGATGGCGCAGTCTCCCCCGGGGTAAGGGAGCGCCCCTATTTCTCAGCTGATGAGCAGTAACCGCGGCGGCTGACCCGATAGCGTTTCCGGTGCGCGATGGATGCACGGCGGTACCGGGCTCCCGGGCCAATCCACTGCGATCCGCCAGAGATTACCCACGCCAAATGAGTGAGGCAGCGCCTGCGGGACGGGCGCGTAGTGGAGATCGTAGCAATGTTCGTGGAGCGCCTCCCGAAACTCGGCGTCGTCCTCCTTGGCGCCGAAAAACTCCAGCAGCTTTTCCCGAATCTCCGGGATCTCTACCCGCCGGAGCGCCTCCTCATTTCGCAGCCCTTCGCTCGGCGCCCCGCAGTAAGTGCAAAGCCAGGTGTCGGCCTCCACTGGCGCACTGTCGGCGTGGAAGGAAAAGACATCCGTTCGCACCGGGCCCAGCTCTTCATCGTGGCGATAATGATGGATGCAATTCAGCGCGGGATCGCGGCCTGCTTCGCGCAGTCTTCTCAGATCTTCTCGCAGAACCTCGATCGCCATCCGCCCCGCCGCGCTCAAGGAAAGACCCAGGAGCTGTTCTTCTTCAATTGCTACGATCTCCTCCCCCTCACCCAGCTTCTGGACGACTTCGCCGAAATCTCCCGGCAGCGTTCGCGGCCAGCAAAGCGCATTTACCCCGTTCGCAAATGGTGTCGCGACCAACTCTGCAAAGCTGTCCACCGTCCTCACCCGGAAGTAATTAGGAGTTTCGATAGGATATGAGCCTACGCCGCTCACAGTCGGCTCGATCGCGTGGGCAGCCGATACGGATTTGTAGCCGGGCTCAGCGCACTGTTGCGCTCTCGCATTTTGTTCCGCTCGCCGCTCTGCCGCAGCAATAGTTTTGGCAATCGTCGAGGGATCGTAGCCCCTCGCCTTCATCTCGGCGAGTGCGAATGACTCTTGCATGGGCGACCGGATAACCCGGAACCGCCCCAGTGCCTCTTGAGAGCTTCCCTGGGGGCATTCGGGAGTTGGACCAGTCCGCGAGTCTTGCCCATATTGACGATAACTCTCGGTTCGTGAGTGTCTCGTGGAGGCGCGGCGAAGAGTGTCCCGCAACCAGCCAGGACGATCGCGAGGGGATGTGCTTTAGGTCGCGGCTAAACATTTCGTCTTCGTGAATCCTACTGGCGCGCCAAATCCGGCGGTGCAGATCATTACCCGTAGCGAATGTTGAAGTCCACTGGCGCGACCAGTTTTTGCAGAGTGTGGGGTCGAAAGCGCCATTGGCGAAAGGCTTTTACCGCGGCGGCGTCGAGCCGCTGGTCGTGGGTGGTTTGCAACGTCTGGACGTCAGTTACCAATCCGGTCGAAGGGTCGATGACGAGCTGAAAGCGGCCCTTACCGGCCACGCCGTGGGCGCCGGCCGCGAGTGGGTAATGGGGTGGGACCGCGTAGAGAAGATTGTGGCCAATGGCGCGCATCAAGGCTGCCTCGTCGCCGTTCATCTTGAAATTGAAGGGCACCTTGATCTTGGCAAAGGTCTGGGGCTTGATGCGCCACTGGCGCAGGGCTTGGAGCGCCGACTGGTCGAGAATCGGATGCCCGCAGGTACGCACGACGGATGACTGTATTGCCAGACCTGTCTTGAGATCGAAACGAACCAAGTATAGCCCTTGACCCTGGAGGAAATCGCGCCGCGCAATATAAGGGTACTCGGGCAGAGGTTTGGCGAGCAAATCGGCCTGGGCCTCGGACACCTGGACGGCGTCGTTAGTGTCTATGCGGTCTTCCGGCTTTGCCGTAGTCGTGCGGATCTTTGTCCCTTTGCGCAAGGCCGCCAGCCACTCGGCTTCGGTCGGCGGAGAGTGGCCATGTTGGGGAAGCTTCGTTTCCTTCATAAGCATCGCTTGAAGGGAAATTTCCTCAGTGAAGAACTGGCGATAGCTGTTCATCGATTCGCCGTTTTCCTTTAAGTCTGCGAGAAGCTTCGACCGGTCGCCGCCGTAGTCCTGGTCGATCTTCTTTTGCAGGTGATCGTCGACGATATGCTTGGGGACGCCCAAGCCCCGCTGGCGAAATGCGCGCAAGATCAAGGCGCGATCGATGTCGTTCTGGATGAAGCTGGAGAAGCTCGTCCAGTGATAGACGGGCTCGTTGTCGATCAGTCCCACCTGTGCGCGGTCAGCGCGCGCGGCGAGGGGAGAGGCGAAGAGCACGCAGGAAATCAGCAGCCAGGCGAGAAACAAGTGACGCATTTTCGGGATCGCATTATCTCAAATGAAAAACGCTGGCAAGGAGAAACGCCCGCGGCGTTCCGGTTGTTGGTTATTTGTCGTTGTTTCCCGGGAAGGGGGAGCGCGGCGCGAGGCCCGCAATTTCTTGCCGTCGGGCTCGAGGCGCGTGACGTGGCCGGCGGGGAGGCGTCAGCGGCGGTCGTCCTTGGCGGTGTAATCCTCCATCACTCCACGCGTGATGCCTTTAGCGTCGCTTCTTTGGTAAGCAAGGGCGAGCTGGCGCTCGGCTTCCAAGACGGATTTACTTCCTCTAATTCCTGCGCGTGGAGAAGCGCGGGTATAAGCAACATATTTTCGTGGGACGACGATAACTCGAAAGGAATCTTGGAAAAGCAGGCACCCGTCGCCTGAAATCCACGGCCCTCGGTCCTTTATTCCGCGGCTCAAGGGAATCTGGCAAAAAAGTAAGGTTCGCAGCTCGCGAGTGAAACGGGCCCGTCCCCGGAGCTCGCCTTCCCGTTTTGGCTTGACTCCCGCCCTCCGTCTTCTGTAGTCGAGAACCTTCCACGCAGGAACTTTTTTATGATCATTCTCTTTCGAACGTTAAAAACCACTTTTTTTGTCTCTTTGTTATTCTCGGTATTGATCCCACGGGCGTCTGGCCAAACGGCGCCCACTACCAGGGTTTCCAGGAGTGAACCGCTGGAATCCTACGATAATCCGCCGGCTCTCCCACGGAAAATCGAGACTTCGCCGCGAATGATCTCGCAATTCGCTTCCTTCACCAGTTTCCAGGTGAACGTCAATGCGATCGGCCAAAATATCCTCGGCGACGCTGCGAACGAGTGCTCGATCTCGGTTAACCCCACAGACGGCAACAAGATGGTAGTCGCCTGGAGACAGTTCAATGATGTCACCTCCAACTTCCGGCAGGGCGGCTGGGGTTATACGACCAATGCGGGTGCGAGTTGGATGTTTCCCGGTGTTCTCGAAAACGGCGTCTTCCGGAGCGACCCGGTGACAAACTCCGATGAGGTAGGAAACTTCTTCTATCTGAGTCTCCAGTCGGACGTAAACCTCTCCTTTTTTTGCGACGACCTCTGGCGCTCGCTCAACGGCGGCCAATCCTGGACGCTGCTTTCGGGTGAGAAAGGCGCCGGTGGCGGCGACAAGCAATGGCTCACGATCGATAAGACCAGCGGCCCGGGACATGGGTTCCAATACCAGGCAGACGACGGAATTAATTGTAGCGGGGGCGGCGTGCAAATGCAGCGCTCGATCAATGGCGGGGTCACCTGGCAGTCGCCGATTGTTATTCCTAACTCGCCTGCTTACGGAACGCTCGACGTGGACACCAATGGTAACCTGTTCATCGGCGGCGAAGGATCCAGCCAGTTCTTTTGCGAGCGCTCGAGCAATGCGCAGATCGCGACCCAGACGCCGACCTTTGACCGAAGCACCGCCGTCAACATGGGGGGCTTCCTCGGGTTCGGAGGAATCAATGGAGTCGGACTGGATGGAATGCTCTTCCTGGCGGTCGATCGCTCCGGCGGATTGACGAACAACAACATTTACATGCTGGCCAGCGTGGTGCCAAACGGGCGTAGTACCACAGACGTAATGTTTGTCCGCAGCACAGACGGCGGCTTGACCTTCAGCGCGCCGAAGAAGATCAATGACGACCCGGTCAATCCTAGCAAGTGGCATTGGTTTGGGACATTTTCCGTCGCTCCCAATGGACGGCTCGATGCTGTCTGGTACGACTCGCGCAACGCTGCCAATAACACCGATTCGCAGCTCTTCTATTCCTGGAGCACGGACGCGGGTGTCACTTGGGCGCCGAACGTCGTGGTGAGCAATGCGTTCAATCCTTTCGAAGGCTATCCGAACCAGAGCAAAATCGGCGATTACATCACCATCGTTTCTGATAACACCGGAGCCAACGTTGCGTATTCCGCCACTTTCAACTTCAACTCGATCCGGGGCCAGCACGAAGAAGACGTTTATTATGTCCGGGTAGCTCCGACTACCGCCAGAGTGACCTTGCTAAGCGCGGCGTCACGCCTGACTCATGGCACGGCGGGGACATTCGATGTGAATATGCCTCTGACCGGTCTCTCAGGGGTGGAAGACCGCACCTCGAGCACTTACAACGCTGTCTTCACTTTCGACGCACCGGTTACCTCGGGCGAGGTGACGGTGACCGGTGGCACGGCCACCGTGGGGACGATCACCTTTAGTGGTAGCAGCATGACGGCGGCGCTGACTGGCGTAACCAGCGCAGAAGTAGTCACGCTGCATGTGCAAAACATCAACGGCGACGGCCAGCCCCATGGCGACGTTCCATTCGGATTCCTCAGTGCAGATGCCAATGCCAACCGCGTGGTAGACAAACCTGACCAAACCCAAATCAAGGGACAGGCGAATCAACCGGTGACCGGGGCCAACTTCCGCGATGACGTCAATGCTGACGGACAGATTAAGAGTACGGATGCGAACTTGGTTAAGACTAACAAAGGCAACAGCATTCCGTAGGTTTATCCCTTTGGTTAACGATTACTGGTTATTGGTGCCGGCGCCAAGGCGATCCGTCTTCTAGCATTCGGCGGACAGTGCCGGGCGCGTTGCAGGCGATTCACTGGTCATTGGTTGTTTGTTGTGGGTGCTCGGGTCAGCCAAGAGTTGACTTTGGGGGTGAGTCCGGATTAGACGATCGAGATGGCGCCTCCTGCGATCTCGAACTTGATTTGCTCAATCTGGCCCGGTCTTGCGGACAGAGTATCAGCGGCGATTTCGCACAGGTGAGGCCGGGATGCGGATGAAGGTTTTTGCTTTCGCTATCTATACCTGCGGTATGCTGACCTACCTCGGGATGATGTTGATGGAATCAGGGGTGGCCCAATCGGCGAGCGGGTTATTGGTTATTGGGGAGCGCTCGTGCCAGGTCTTAGCAGGGATTGTTGCGCTTGATTTTTTGAGATTGGTTTTTCTTATCCTCCTGATGCTGGGCGTTGGATTGTTACTGACGATGTTCAGCGCTCCGGAAGGCGTCTATCTCATCGATCGGCACAAGGAGGCCAGTGCTTTCTATTGTGCCCCGCACATTTCCTATCCCGATGGCAACGATGTGGCTCGGGCGGAGAAGAAAGGTCTCTCAGCGGGGAGCGATATCATGATCCATGGCCTTCCCAGCAGCCGGGGCCGGACGGGACGCCGATCGAAATTCGATTATGATGCGGGCAGAGATTTCGCTCCGTGTTTGTAACATGCCCGGCCTTTTGAAGATGCTATTTTCACGCATATCTTGAGTTGGAGAATCAAAAAAGAGAGACCATGAATCCAAACAAAGCACTGTGGGAGAAAGGCGATTTCACGCGAATCGCCGAGAGCATGCGGGAAAGCGGCGAGGCGCTCGTGAAGCGGCTCGGGATTACAAAAGGGCTGAAGGTTCTCGACCTCGGATGCGGCGATGGAACGACCGCCCTGCCCGAGGCGAAGCTCGGGGCGGAGGTGATGGGCGTGGACATCGCGCACACCTGGTGGCGGCGGGAAACAAGCGGGCGCAGGAGCACGGCCTCACGAACCTCAGATTCCAGGAAGGCGACGCGTCGAACCTGCAGGAGTTGCCGGACAAGGCGTTCGACATGGTGGCGAGCATCTTCGGGGCAATGTTTGCGCCGCAGCCGTTCGACGTGGCGAGGGAAATGGTGCGGGTAACCAAGCCGGGCGGCCGGATCGTGATGGGAAACTGGATTCCGAACGATCCAACGCTGTTGGCTCAGATCCTGAAGATCAGCTCCGCCTACACACCGCCGCCGCCGCAAGGTTTTGTGAGCCCGATGACATGGGGCGTCTAGAGTCACGTGGTCGAGCGCTTCGGCGCGGCAGGTATCCCGGCGGATCAGATCTCATTCGAGCGAGACACTTTCACGTTCGACCATCCGACCGCGCCCTGGACGCTGGTGGATGCGTTCAAGAAATACTACGGGCCAACCATGAATGCCTTCGAGGCGGCGGAGAAGAACGGCCGCGCCGGTGACCTGCAAAAGGAGCTGGAAGATCTATTCGACCAACAGAACAGGAGTGCGAAACCGAGCAGCACGTCGATCCCGGCGACTTTTCTGCGGGTGACGCTGGCGGTTTGAGGAATGCGGTAGACACCGGCGGCCGTCCTCGCGAGGGGGCGGCCGTAATTTTGTGCGGGTGCGGATCAGATTTAGCCGCCGACTGCCATCTGGGCCGTCGCGATCTCGAGCAGTTCAGTCGTGATGCTCGCTTGCCGCATCTTGTTGTACTCGAGGGTGAGATCCTTGATGAATTGATTCGCGTTGTCGGTCGCATTTTTCATCGCGACCATGCGCGCGCTGTGCTCCGAGGCGCGCGCGTCGAGGATCATCTGGAAGACCTGATACTGCACGTAGTAGGGCAGCATGAAATCAAGGACTGCATGCGGATTCGGTTCAAACGTGTATTCCAACATCGGATCCGCTGGAGTTCCCTCCGACTGGTCGCCTATCGATTTCGCGCTGAAGGCAAATCGATCAATCGGCAGAAGCGTCTGCGCGACGGGCTTCTGGTTGATCGTGTTGACGAAGTGAGTGTAAAGCACAGTTACCTTGTCGACTTCGCCGCTGAGAAATTTCTCCACGCAAAATTTCGAGAGTGCCTTCGTTTCGAGGATTGTCGGCGAATCCTTCAGCTCAAAATCTGCCAGCAGTTCGCGCTTCGTCCTGGCGACGAATTGGCGCGCCTTGCGCCCCGCCGTCACGTAAACCGTCTTCGCGCTATCAAAGGCGCCGGCTTCCCGCATGATGTTGGTGTTCAAGGCGCCGGCCAGCCCCTTATCGGTGCTGATGATGAGGACCAGTTCCTTTTTGGTTGGGCGAATCTGGAGGAGTGGGTGGAGCAGCGGATCGGTCCGGCTCTTGAGCGAGACGAGCACGCGGTTCATCAATTCTGAATACGGGCGTCCCGCGAGCGCATGCTGCTGCGCCTTGCGCATCTTCGAGGCGGCCACCATCTGCATCGCCTTCGTGATCTGCGCGGTGTTGCGGATCGATTTAATCCGGCGCCGAATGTCCTGTGTATTCGCCATTTCGTTAGGCCGTTATTGCCAGGTCGTCTTGAAATCGTTCAGCGCCGCCGTCAATTCCACTTCCAGGTCTTTATCGATCGCCTTCTTCGTCCGAATGGATGCGAGAACGCTTTCCTTCCGCGTCTGCAGATAATCCTGCAACTTCGTCTGGAAATCCTTCACGCGGTCCACCGGCACCGGATCGAGATATCCATTTTGCATCGCCCACAGCACCGCGACCTGTTCTTCAACCGGGATCGGGCTGTATTGGATTTGCTTGAACAGCTCGACAATTCGCTGCCCACGATCGAGGCGCGCTTTGGTTGCGGCGTCGAGATCGGAACCAAATTGGGCGAAGGCAGCGAGTTCGCGGAACTGCGCGAGATCGAGCTTGATCTTGCCGGCGACCTGTTTAATCGCCTTGATCTGCGCGGCGGAACCGACACGGCTAACCGAGAGACCGACCGAGATCGCCGGCCGAATGCCCTGGAAGAAAAGATCAGTCTCAAGATAAATCTGGCCGTCGGTAATCGAGATAACGTTCGTCGGAATATAGGCCGAGACGTCGCCCGCCTGTGTCTCGATGATCGGCAACGCGGTCAACGAACCGCCGCCGGCTTCCTCCGTGACGCGCGCGCTGCGCTCCAGCAGGCGCGAATGGAGATAGAAAACGTCGCCTGGGTAAGCTTCACGACCGGATGGCCGTTTCAGAACGAGCGAGACCTGACGATAAGCGACGGCGTGCTTGGAAAGATCATCATAGATAATGAGCGCATCCATCCCGTTATCCATGAACCACTCGCCCATGGCGGCGCCGGCAAAGGGCGCGAGATATTGGTTCGTCGCGCTCTCCGAGGCGGGCGCGGAGACAATCGTCGTATAAGACATCGCGCCGTTTTTCTCGAGGACAGCGAGGGTGCGCGCGACGTTGGAATTTTTCTGACCGATCGCAACGTAGATGCAATAAAGCGGGCGATGATCCTTCAGCTGACCGTCTTCCGCCGCCTTGTTCAGGCGTGCCTGGCTGATGATGGTATCGACAGCAATCGTCGATTTGCCGGTGGCACGGTCGCCGATAATGAGCTCACGCTGGCCGCGGCCGATCGGAACCATTGCATCGATCGCCATAATGCCGGTCTGCACCGGCTGGTTGACGCTCCGGCGCTTAATAATGCCTGGGGCGATTTTTTCCACCGGGTAAAAAGAATCGGTATTGATCGGCCCTTTGTTATCGACCGGCTGACCGAGCGTGTTCACCACTCGGCCCAACAATGCCTTACCAACCGGAACCTGCAGGAGTCGCCCGGTGGTTTTGACCTCGTCGCCTTCCGAGACCTTGGTCGGATCGCCGAGAAGAATGACGCCCACTTCGGTTTCTTCCAGGTTGAGCGCAAGTCCGAAGTCGCCGCTGGGGAATTCGATCATTTCGTTCAACATCACTTCGCTCAGGCCTTCGACTCGGGCGACGCCATCGCCCGCTTCACGCACGACTCCGACGTTGCTCTTGGTGGTCGAGGTTTTCAGCCCCGCGATTTGTGTTTCGATTTCTTCCAGAATGCTGCTCATGATTTTCGTTAGGTTAAAGTTTCTGCCGCAGGCGATCGAGCCGGTTGCGGACGCTGCTATCCCAGACATCGCTGCCGACGCGGATCCGCACTCCGCCGAGAAGGGCCGGATTGATGATAAAATTAGTCATTAGGCCTGCGCCGTGGCTTTTTTCCAAGCCGGAGACAATCTGCCGGCCCGCCTCCGCGTCGAGTTCGGAGGCGGACTCGATCGTGACCTTCTTCTTATCCAGTTCCAGCTGGAGGAGGCGGTGGTAGTTCTTGAGAAGTTGCGCGTAGTTGCGCGGCTTCAGCTCGGTAATGGCACGGCCGATCGCGTTGATCCGCTCGCGATCGAGCGCCCCGTTGACGTAGCTGTCGCGCACGAGGTGGCGTGAGAGTTGGCGAATATCTTTGCTGATCTTCACGCTTCTACTCGCTCGTTAGGATGCGACCTGGCGGCTGGCTTCTTCCTGCAAACGCCGCTGATCTTCCGGGGTCAGGACCTTGCCGGTCACTTTCGCCGTTGTATCGATGACGAGCCGGCCAAGCTCACGCTTGAGCTGGCTCATCGTGCGCTCGTGCTCGATCGCACTCGCTTCCCGTGCCTTGGCCATGATCTGTTCCGCGGCCGCGATCGCTTCCTGCTGTTTGCGTTCGGCGATGACGCCGGCGCTGGCCCGGGCTTCGTCGATCATCTTTTGCGCTTCGCTATTGCCCTTGGCCAGGATTTCCTGGTAGCGCTGCTCGGCTTCCGCGAGCTGCTGTTTGATCTTCTCGGCATTGAGAAGTCCTTCAGCAATCCGCTGCCGGCGCTCTTCGAGGACGGCAAGGATCGGCTTGTAAGCGAAGAGCCGCAGAAGCACCGCGACAATGATGAAGCTGACCACCTGCGAAAGGAAGATCTTCAGGTCGAAACCAAAAGCTTGTCCCGTCTCAGTGACCAGGTCGCCTAATCCGCCGGCGGCGGCGAGGAGTGTAATGTTCATGCGTTCAATTGGCGGCCCGGGCCGAAGGCTCAGGCGCGCCGCAACTTATTTGACGAGGAAAAGAGCGTAGAACACGATCGCTTCCGCGAAAGCGATCGCGAGAATCGCCTGCACCAGGATCGGGGTCGCTGCGCCAGGATTGCGGCCGACGGCGGAGGCCGCGCACATGCCGATCAATCCCACGCCGATCGCCGCGCCGAGGGCTGCGAGGCCGACGTGAATGCTTCCGCTCATCTCTGCCAGTAATGGTAATATCATAGTTTTCTGTTTGGTTGGTTTGCTTCAGCGCCGCCGTGGTCCAGCCGCAACGATCGCCGAAAATTTTTAATGGTGTGCGCCCTGCGCCGGTTCGTGGTGAGCGATCAAAAGGGTGAAGACGGCGGTCAATAACATGAAGACCAGCGCCTGCACCACGCCCACCAGCAGTTCCATAAAGTAGAACGGGATCGGAATGAGCCAGGAAAGAGAAGGCACGATGTGCGCCATCGCCTCGAGCATGTTTTCACCGGCGTAAACGTTACCGTAAAGTCGAAAGCTGAGCGAAATCGGCCGGAACAAAATGGAGACAATTTCCAGCCAGCCGACCATGAAAAAGACGACGATCATGAGGATTCTCAAGATTCCCTTGGAGTCGCCCTTCGGTCCGAAAAGATGGAGAATGAATCCGCCGGCGCCGTTCTCCTGGAACGCCCAGAAAATCCAGAGCGCAAAGAAAACAATCGCCATCGCACCAGTCAGATTCAGATCGGCGTTGGCACCGCGGAGGAGCGGACGATCGACGTGGAACGCGTTCGTCACCGGGTCGTGATGTCCCCATCCAATCGTCCCGACCCCGGGGATCAACCCAAACCAATTCAGGAACAAAATGAAGATAAAGATGGTGGCGAAAAACCAAAAGGTTTTGCGCACCAAATGGGAGCCGATCACACTCTCGAGGAAGTTGTAGAGTCCTTCCACCATCCATTCCCAGAAATTCTGGACACCAGTCGGCACCGGCTTTATCTGGCGGGTCGCGAGCTGTGCAAAAATAATAATCCCCGCCGCCACCACCCAGGTCACAATCATCGAGTTCGTGACGGTGAATTTCCCAATCGTGAAAAGCGGCGTGGCCTTCAGCGAAAGCGCTTCGTGATGCTCCGCCACCGCCTCGGAGGCGGGGGCCGGCTCAGCCGCACGGGCGACAGGCATAAGACTGCCGAAGGCGAGGAAAACGCCCAGCCACAGCGGCAATAAATGAAAATAACGATGGACCATGCGTGGGTTCGGAAAGCAGCTCTACCAGGACCGGTTTGGCGCGACATGCCCCGACAAGGAACAAGCGTGCGCCGTTAGGCCGCTCACGTCGCGCATACAGAAGAGCATTTTGCCAGCGCTGACAAGCGACTTTCCCGAGTTTTTTTCAACGGGAAACTCGAAGCGAAAAAGTGGCTCGCGCCACCTATTTCGCTGGGACACGTTCCTGCTGAAATGGTGGCACCACGAGGGACGCCTTGGCCGGCACCCTCGCTTCGGCTTCCTGCGCAATCTCCCGCGCTTCGCGGTAGTGCGCTTCTAACTGGGCGATGTGCGAGCTCTGCTCGAAACTCGCGCCGACCGATTCACTCGCCAGCACGCCCATCTCCGCAAACGAATACGGAGCGCGAGTAATCTTCGTCATCTCGGCAGCCAGCGCCTGGTAATCACGCTCAGCCACCAAGGCTCCGCAGCGCCCGTCCTCGACCGCCTCGGGGATTCCCCCATGCCGAGTCGCGAGCACCGGCATGCCGGTCGCCATCGCTTCAAGGATCGAATTGGGAATTCCTTCCTGGTTCTCATCCGCCGGCATCTCGCTCGGATGCAGAAAGACGTGGCAGCTGTGATAAAGATCGAGCAGATCCTTCTGTGAAAGGAATCCGGTAAAATGAACATGGTCACTGATGCCCAACTGCGCGGAGAGCGCCTCGAGCACCGGTTGCAGCGGGCCCTTTCCGGCGATGAGCAACTCCGCGCGCGGATTTTCCCGGTGAAAAAGAGCGAAGGCGCGCAAACAAGTCGTTAGGCCTTTTTTGGGAATCAGGCGGCAGGCCTGGAGGAATCGCCATTGTCCATCGATCGGCGGCTCCCGGCGGACGACTGGAAATTGAACCAGCGGGATCCCCGTCCGGTTGATCCGGATTTTCTCCGCGGGGCAGCCCAGGCGAATGAGACGCTGCTCGAGCGAACGCGAGCGCGCAAGGACGAGCGGAACGGACTGAAAAACCTTGCGCAACTTCGCCGCGTAATCGGGGCTTTCCGCCTTCAGCATGACGTCGGCGCCATGGAATGAGACGATGCACGGTTTGGCCCAGCATTGAATAAAAGGGAGAAGGTGCACGCCAGTGTGGCCGAAATAGATGTGCATCAAATCGGCACCGCGACGCTCCAGAAGATTCGCAAGTAGTTGGTATTCGCCGCGATAAACGATCGGCGGTTGGCGCTCGACAAATTTCAACCAACCGTGGCGAAAAGGATTCGGGCGCGGCGCTGGGATGACCTCGATGTCGTCGAACGGAAACCGCTCGGTATTCTGCATCTTCTTCGTCATGACGAAGGTCTGGACGTCGCGCAGACCGGTCACCTGCCGGTAGATGTGCAGCATCTCCGATTTCAGGAATGTTGTGCAGTAACTTGCGACGACCAATTTGGACATAATTAATGGGGAACACCCGGGGGGTTGCGCCAGAAAGTCGTGAACTGATAACGCATTCGCTTCGCTTGTCTAACTGTAATCGCTTTTCCCGATACTTACGGCCCGGCGGACGTAGAAACCGGGGAATTCACCCTCTCAAGGTCCGGTTCACGCAACCGCCGGTCGAGAGCGTTTTTGAGTTCTTCGATCCCGGCTTTTTCCTTCGCCGAGACCGGCACAATCTCACGGTCGGGAAGCCGCTGGCGCATCGCGCTCAGGTTTTCCTCCGCTTCAGGCAAATCCATTTTGTTCGCCACAATCCACCACGGACGGAGTGAAAGTCGCGGATCGTAGAGATCGATCTCGCGCCGGAGATGCTGCAAATCTTCGATGGGGTTGCGCCCCTCGCTTCCGGCCATGTCGACGACAAAGAGGAGCAGACGGCAGCGCGTGATATGGCGAAGAAAGGCGTGCCCGAGCCCGAGATTTTCGTGCGCTCCTTCAATCAACCCTGGGATGTCCGCTACGGTCGCGCGACGATAATCATCGAATTCCACCACTCCGATCATCGGGTGCAAAGTCGTGAAGGGATAGGGCGCGACCTTCGGATGCGCCGCTGAAATTTGCCGCAGTAGAGTCGACTTCCCGGCATTCGGATAACCGACCATCCCGGCGTCCGCGATCGTGCGCAGTTCGAGAATGAAATGGCCCTCCTCGCCCTCCTCGCCTTCCGTGTATTCGCGCGGAGCACGGTTGCGCGCACTCTTGAAATGCACATTTCCCTTCCCGCCCTTGCCGCCGTGGCAGAGGATAA
Organism: Chthoniobacterales bacterium; assembly: GCA_051003415.1. Taxonomy (GTDB): domain Bacteria; phylum Verrucomicrobiota; class Verrucomicrobiia; order Chthoniobacterales; family UBA10450; genus Palsa-1392. Next base: position 27,008 of record JBPCLI010000136.1, read on the forward strand.
ACTCGTCGTTAGGGTGAGCCAGATCCGCGATTTGTTCGAGGGTTCCGCCAGCTTCTGTTTCGGGGACCGGCGTAATCGGCTCTGCCGAGTCGGTAAAGGCGGTCGGATCGCCTAACGAATTCATCCGATGCACGACGGTTCCGACCGGTACCATTACAATTTTGTCCTCCGCACCGCGGCCGTGCATCTGTTTGCCCATCCCATGAGTCCCCTTCTTCGCCTTGATCAGCGGCTCGTAGAACAGGCTCGCCAGGTTGTCGGTATGCTCGTCAGCGCGCAGGATGACATCGCCACCCTTGCCGCCATCGCCACCGTCCGGACCGCCTCGCGGAACGAACTTCTCTCGCCGGAAGCTGACGCAACCGCGCCCGCCGTCCCCCGCCTTCGCGAAGATCTTGATCCGATCGACAAACATTGCCTAACCATACACGTTCCCACCGCTCTGGGTAGCGCTAGCGGTTGAGCGGTGGGCACTAATGATTCTTCATCAGCGACTCGTAGAGCCGCTTGGTTTCCTGCGCGATCGCGGCCCAGGCAAACTTCTTCTGCGCCCGTTTCCGTCCGGCACGCCCGAACTTCTTCTGTAACTCTGGGTCCGCCATCAGCTGGTTGATCCGCGCCGCCAGATCACGCTCAAATTTCTCCGGGTTCGTCGGCTCAAACGGGCTCTCGGTCATCTGCTCGACCGGGACGAGAAATCCGGTTTCGCCATCCACGACCACTTCCTTGATGCCTCCCACGGCGCTCGCCACGACCGCCGTTTCGCAGGCCATTGCTTCGAGGTTGATGATCCCGAACGGTTCGTAAATCGACGGACAACAAAAAACGGCCGCGCCCGCATACAGTTGGTGCACCGTTTTCTTGTCGACCATCTCTTCGATCCAGATGATGTCGCTTCGTTTTCCTTGCGCCTCGCTCACCGCCGCCTTCATTTCCGCCGCAATCTCCGGCGTGTCGGGCGCGCCCGCGCAGAGGACGATCTGGAAACCCCGATCCATATAAGGGATGGCGCGCGCGAGATGAATGATTCCCTTTTGCCGCGTGATCCGACCCACGAAGAGCAGATAAGGCCGTTTCGGATCGATCCCGTAACGCACCAGTGCATCTGTCTCCTCGGTCGGTCGGTATTCGTCGAGATCGATGCCGTTGTAGATGACGCGCAGCCGCTCCGGTTTGACTTGGAAAAGGCGTTCCACATCAGCCTTCGTCCCGTTTGAGACCGCGATGACTGCATCGGCCATTTCCATCGCCGTCTTTTCCAGCCAGACAGTGAAATCGTAACCGCCGCCGAGTTGTTCGCGCTTCCATGGCCGCAGCGGCTCGAGCGAATGAACCGTGATGACGAGCGGAATCCCGTAGTTCCACTTCGCCAGGATTCCGCCAAAATGGCTGTACCAAGTATGGCAGTGAACGAGATCGGCCGTGATGTTCTCGGTATTGAAATCAAGACAGCGTTGCACCGCGCCGAAAACCGGGCGCAACGGCTTCGGACAGCTGTAGTCATCCGTCGACAACTCGAAACCGCGCACCGCGGGATTTGTTCCTAACGATTCCTGGTCCCCAAAGCATCGCACCTCGACCTGCATCAGTTTTGCGAGCTCGCGCGACAGGTAATCGACATGCACCCCTGCCCCGCCGTAGATGTGCGGTGGATATTCGTTGGTCAAAAACAGCACCTTCATGCTCATGATTCGGAGGAAGCGATCGCGGTGGGCCGCTATTTCGCGGCGTTCACCAGCAACAGCGGCACCTTCGCCTGATGCCGCACCTGGGTGATCGTGCTGCCGTAGATCAGGTCATTCAAGAAACGATGACCATGCGTCGTCATGGCGATCAGGTCGCACTTTTGCGCCTCGGCGATTTTCAAAATTTCTATGGCCGGGTCGCCCAAGCCAAGCTCCGCCTTCACCTCCAGTCCTTGCGCGCTCAAATCCGTCACCATCTGTGCGAGATAATCGCGATCCGCTTTCATCTCCTCGGAATCGGCCAGCTCAAAGCGGGTGTAGTTTCGCGCCGCCCAGCCATCAGCGATATGAACCAGCAGCAATTCGGAGCGGTGCAGCCGGGCCAGCTCGGTGATGTGAGGAAACATCGCCCGATCGGTCGGGCTGTTGTCGAGGGCGACGAGAATTTTTTTATACATCGGCCGCCAGTCTTATGTTTTAAGTTTTAAGAGGGGATTCATTCGGCCCGCTCCTCCACTTAAAACTTAAACCTTAACACTGAACACTTAAATCGTTCATGCCGCGCCACCCTTCCCGATCCGCTATTTTAGCCATCGACCTCGGCACTTCGTCCGTCCGGACCGCGCTCTTCGATCAAAATGCGCGGCGCATTCCCCGCTCGGGCGCCGACGAGGCTTATCAGGTGAGCCATTCGGCGGGGCATGGCGCGGAACTCGATCCGCTAATTCTGCTCCGCGCAACACGGAAACGTCTTAGGCAAACCCGCGGCCTAACGAAGCGAAGAATCGCGTCGGTGGGTGGCTCCGGTTTTTGGCACAGTCTTCTTGGACTCGATCGCGCTGGGAAGCCGTTGACTCCCATTTTCACCTGGGCCGATGCGCGTTGCGCCGCCGACGCGGCCCGGCTGCGAGAAAACTTCGATGAACAGGCGATCCAACAACGAACCGGTTGCATGCTGCGCGCATCCTTCTGGCCCGCCAAGCTGCTTTGGCTGCGCCGCACTCAGCCGCAGATTTTTCGCCGGGTTGCTCGCTGGGTCTCGCCGGCGGAATGGATCTTCGAGCAAATTTTCGCCGTCCGCGCCTGCAGTCCTTCGATGGCCAGCGGCACCGGTCTCTACGATTCTACGCGCCGGGGTTGGGACGAAGAACTCCTGGAAGTTTGCGGCCTAACGAGTGCGCACCTCAACCCCCTGCGGGACAGGTTGGAGCCAAATGAACTGATCGTTTATCCCGCGATCGGCGACGGCGCGGCCAGCAATCTCGGCTCCGGCGCGGTTGCTCAAGGCGTTGTGGCCATCAACGTGGGGACGAGCGCGGCTGTTCGCACCATCCCGCATCACGACGCAGCGTTGCCTTTCGGCCTCTTCCGCTTCGTGGTCGACGCTCGTCGCGTGCTCCTCGGCGGAGCGGTCAGCAACGCCGGCAACCTGCGCGCCTGGTGTCTCCGCGAACTCCGTTTGCCTAACGACAAGCGTGGGCTCGAGAAAATTCTGCGCCAGTCGAGCGCTGCTCAATCTGGCCTAACGATCCTCCCCTTCTGGGCACGCGAACGCGCTCCGACCTGGCCGGAACATCTCGACGGCGTCATCCACGGTCTTACCCAGGCCACGACTGCGGCCCATCTGCTGCACGCGGCAACCGCCGCCGTTTGCCATCGCCTGGCGGAGATTCTCATCCGGTTGGAAACCTCGATTGGTCGGGCGAAACGAATCGTCGTTTCCGGCGGCATCCTGCAATCACCGGCTTCGCTCCAGATTCTTGCCGATTCGTTAGGCAGGGACCTGGACGTTTGCGCCGACCAGGAAGCATCGCTGCGTGGGGCGGCAGTTCGTGCGCTCGAAGGCGCCGGCTGGAAAGTCGCGCCGCCAAAGTGCGAGAAGAAAGTTCGAGCTAGTCGCCCCCACGCAGCCAAGGCGCGAAAAGAGCGTGAACGCCAGCGTGCGCTCGAAGAACTTCTCGGTCGAGAAGACCTCTGACCCGCTACTTCACCCGGGATTCACGATCGAGCGCCTTTAGCCAGCTCATGACGAGCGCGTGTTTTTGCCGCTCGCCGGAGCGCTCGAAAATGAAAAGCAGATTCGCCAGCATCCGCATCAGCACCAAGCGCGGCGAGGCAGGCGCGAAATAACTCGACTGCGTCTTAAGACGTTGCCGGGCGAGAATTGCCTCGCAATCGGGTCGCGAAAGGATTCGCCCCTGGTGAAACGGATCGAACAGGATCCGCTCGTAACGCGCGATGAAATGGCCCGGGAGATTGATCCCGTCGATGTGCATGTTGGCGCGACGGCCGATGATTACATAAAGCATCGCGAGCGAAATCGGGATGCCGAGACGAGTCTCGATCACATCGCTGAGAAGCGAATTCTTCGGATCGTAATATTCCTCCGCGTTGCCGCGAAAGCCGAGATCTTCCGCCATGAAGGTGGTCAGTGTTTGGAGACGTTCGCGGTTTGAAGTTGCCTTGGCCACGAGCATCCGCAGTCTTCGTCCCCAGGCGTCCAGTTTGCGCCGCAGTTTGGCGACCGGTGCATCCGGCTCAAAGCAGAGGGTCAGGAGCCACCACACCGCCTCGATGTCGCCGTGCTCCGGAAACAAGTGCGCGCAAAGGAGCATGTCGTCGTGCGCTTCGTCGGTCTCGATTTTTTCGAGCACTTCACGGACGTGACTGGTGACGGCTTCGTCATCGAGCGTGAGGAGATCGCGCAAGGCGGCAATTCCGTCGCTCCCGGATTCGATCAACTGCTCCTTGAGCAGGGCGACCGTCGCGGGATCGTTGTCGCGCAGGAGTCGCACGATCGCGTCCTTCTGGAACATGTTCCCCTCTACGATTTTCCTCCCGCCCGTGCAAGGTCTTCAATCTTCCTCGCGCACACTCAGCACTTCGCCGGGGCGGCATTCCAATTCCAGCGTGATCGGACGACAACAGACGCTGCAGTCTTCGATCATCGTCTGGTCACCCTGCGACGTGTCGACCTGCAACGGGAACACTTCCCCGCAGTGCGGGCAGGTGACGCCGATCTCAACGAGCAGGTCCATCGGGATTTTCCGGCTTTAGCCGAGGCGGAGACACCGCTCTCGCGCTCCCGGCCGTCCTACGTTTTTTTTTCGACCACTGCCCCAACTCATCGGTCGTGTGCTTCGAGAATGATCGTGGCCGTCCCGCTATTCTCCGTATGGCTCAGACTGATCCAGATGTGGGCGACCTCGCGTTCGTTAGCCATCTTTTCCGCGCGACCGCTCAGAACGACAAACGGTTCGCCGCTCTCTTTTTTCTGCACGTCGAGATCGCGCCAGCCCATCGATTTCCCGATGCCGGTCCCGAAGGCCTTGGATAGCGCTTCCTTAGCCGCGAACCGCGCCGCGAAATGGCGCGCCGGGAATTTCATTGAGTTCGAATAAGCGATCTCGCCATCGGTGAAGACGCGATGCAGAAAGCGGTCGCCGAAGCGCTCGATCGAGTTTTCGATTCGGGCGCAATCGACCAGGTCGATGCCGATGCCGATAATTCTCATCCCCGGTAGTTTTGCATCAAGGCGAGCATTTCGCTCACCGCCGTTTCGAGGCCGACCCAGATCGCCCGCGCGACGATGGAGTGGCCAATATTCAACTCCACCAGATTCGGGATCCGATGGATAAGAGAAATGTTCCGGTAATTGATCCCGTGACCAGCATTCACCTGAAGGCCGAGATCGGAAGCGCGAATGGCCGCCGCCTGCAGTCGCTCGAGTTCCTGTTGCTCGACCTTTTCGGTGAAGGCGTTGGCCAGCGCGCCGGTGTGCAATTCGACCATGTCGGTCGCCAACCGCACCGCGACATCGACCTGCGCCGGCTCCGGATCGATAAACAGGCTGACGCGAATCCCGGCCGCATTCAACCGCTTCATGGTCGGCGCCAGCTCGCCTTCGTGCCTAACGAGATCGAGACCGCCCTCGGTGGTGATCTCGGCTCGATTTTCCGGCACAAGACAGACCTCGTCCGGTTGCAGGCGGAGCGCAAAATCGACGATCTCTGGCGTGTTGCCCATCTCGAGATTGAGCTTCGTCATGATGTTGGCCCGGAGCCGCTGGAGGTCGCGGTCCTGCATGTGGCGGCGATCAGCCCGCAGATGCGCGGTGATGCCGCTCGCCCCGGCTCGCTCGCAGAGACTGGCCGCCATCACCGGGTCGGGCTCGGCGTTCTTCGAGTCCGGCGTGGTCGCGTAGCGCGCCTGCCGAAGCGTCGCGATGTGGTCGACGTTGATCCCGAGCTGCAACTTTCCCATCAGGGCAAAACTTCGAACTGGCTCATGAGCCGAAACATTTCGTAGCGCTCGTTGATTTCCTCAGTCGTTAGGCTGCGCAATCGCCCCAGACTGAACGCCTCGACGTTAAAACTCGCCAGCACGCTGCCGTAGATGACCGCCCGGCGGAGGAGCGCGAAATCCACTTCGCCGTCGCCCCGGCCCGCCAGATATCCCGCGAGACCACCCGCAAAGGTGTCCCCTGCCCCGGTGGGATCGTGGATGTCTTCCAGCGGATACGCCCCGCAACTGAAGAAATCGTCCGGCCCAAAGAGCAAAGCGCCGTGTTCGCCCTTCTTAACCACGACATATTTCGGTCCCATCCGCCGGATGGCGCGACCTGCCCGGATCAGGCTGGTGTCACCGGTCATCTGACGCGCTTCGCTGTCGTTCAGGATGAGCAGATCGACCCGCGAGATAAGTGCGTCGAGATCTTTCCGCGTCGTATCGATCCAGAGGTCCATCGTATCCGCGACGACGAAACGGGGCCGGCGCATTTGGTCGAGGACGTGGGACTGAAGCGAAGGCGCAATGTTGGCCAGGAGAACGAACTCCGTCTCTCGAAAATTTTCGGGCAGCTCGGGCTCGAAGTTTTCGAAAACATTTAGCGCGACTGATCTTGTTTCGCGGGTGTTGAGATCCCAGGCGTATTCGCCCGACCAGCGGAACGTCTTGCCCGCCACCTGTTGTACCCCGGAAGGATCGATGTTGCGCGACTTCCAGAAATCGAATTCCGATTTGGGGAAATCGTCGCCGACCACTCCGACGAGATTGACCGGCGCGAAGAAACTCGCGCCCACCGCGGCGTAGGAAGCGGAACCCCCAAGCTGATCGGCATGTTCTTCAACCGGGGTTTTGACGGTATCGAGTGCGATGGAACCAACGACGAGAACAGACATGAGCTATTTCTGATTTCTGATTTCTGATTTCTGATTTTCGGCCAGCAGCTCTTTCGCTGCACGGGTGCGGGCGGCAATGTCGGCGCTTTGCAGGAGCCCAGATACAATGACGACGCGCTTTGCGCCAGCCGCCAGAACCGCCGGGAGATTTTCTAGTTTTATTCCACCAATGCAAAAGATTGGGAGTGAAACGCGCTCATGCACTTCTTGGATTTCATCCGTGCCGATCGGTGTGTAGTCGGGTTTAGTCGGGGTGGCGAAGAGCGGGCCGAAGCCGATGTAGTCCGCTCCCTCGGCCACGGCGGCGACGGCTTGGGCGATGCTGTGGGTCGATTTGCCGATCCAGCAGTCGCGTCCGACGATCTCGCGCGCGACCACGATGCCGAGATCGTCCTGACCGAGGTGTAGGCCTTCTACTGGAATCTCACGCGCGATTTCGGCGTGATCGTTGACTATCAAGGGCACGCCGGCGCTGCTCGTTAGGCGACGCAATCTCTCCGCGAGTTGGGTGAGCTCGGCTTGACTCTCTTTTTTTCCCCGGAGCTGAATCAGATCAGCCCCGCCCCGGATCAAATCTTCCGCGACAGGCTCCGCCCGACCGGGCGTGACATAACCAAGATCGAGGATGGCGTAGAGCCGCGCGCGCTCGAGCGCATTCGCCGCGCTCAATCGGTTAAGCGGCCGTTGGAAGGCCGCAGCTCAAACGCTTCCGAATTCATCATCCGGTCGACGAAGCCGGTGTCGTACTTGCCGTTCCGGAAATCGGCGTTGCGCATGATCGCGTTGTGAAACGGAATCGTCGTCTTGATCCCGGTGATCAGATATTCCCCCAGCGCTCGTCGCATCCGCGCGATGGCCGACTCGCGCGTCGCGCCGGTCACGATCAATTTCGCGATCATCGAGTCATAGTTAGGCGGAACGGTGTAGCCAGTGTAGGCGTGGGAATCGATCCGCACTCCGCGGCCGCCGGGCGCGTAGTAAAAATCGATTCGCCCGGGCGACGGTTGGAAATTGCGCGCCGGATCTTCGGCATTGATGCGGCACTGGATGGCGTGGGCCCGAGCAAGCGGCTTCGCCACGTGCGGTGAAAGTTTGTCGCCCGCCGCGATGTGGATCTGCTCCTTCACCAAATCGCACCCGTAAACCTCCTCAGTGATCGTGTGCTCGACCTGGATGCGGGTGTTCATCTCGATGAAATAGTAGGCGCCTTTTTGGTCGACCAGGAATTCCATCGTGCCGGCATTCGTGTAACCAACCGACTGCGCGAGCTTCACCGCCGCGGTGCCCATCCGCTTGCGCAGCGCTGGCGTGAGGAGCGGTGACGGACATTCTTCGATCACCTTCTGGTTGCGCCGCTGGATCGAGCAATCGCGCTCACCCAGATGGACGGTGTTGCCGTAGTTGTCGGCCACGATCTGAAATTCGATGTGATGCGGGTTTATGATCAGTTTCTCGATGTAAACCTCGGCGTTTCCGAAAGCTTTCTCTGCCTCCATCCGCGCGGCGTGAAATCCATGCAGAAGGCTCACTTCGTTATGCGCGGCTCGCATCCCGCGACCACCGCCGCCGGAGACCGCTTTGATCATCAGCGGGTAACCGATTTTCTTCGCCACCTTGATCGCCTCCTCCTCGGACTCGACGATCCCGTCGCTTCCTGGCGTCACCGGCACGCCGGCTTTACGGGCCGCGGCCCGCGCGGAATTCTTGTCCCCCATCGCGCGCATCGCGGCCGGCGTCGGACCGATGAACTTAATTTTGCAGCTCTCGCAGACTTCCGCGAAGTGCGCGTTCTCGGCCAGGAATCCGTACCCCGGGTGAATCGCATCGACGTCGCCCACCTCGGCCGCGCTCATGATGCGATCGATCCGCAGATAACTATCCGAACTGGGCGCCGACCCGATGCAAATCGATTCGTCGGCCAGCTGGACATGAAGCGAATCGACATCAGCCTCCGAATAAACCGCGAGGGTGCGGATGCCGAGTTCCTTGCAGGCCCGAATGACGCGGAGCGCGATTTCTCCGCGGTTGGCGATCAGGATTTTTTCAAACATCAAGGTAGCGCAAGCTTCCAGCTTGCCGGGTCAACTGCGCAAGCTGGAAGCTCGCGCTACCGTACTTTGAAAAGAACCTGTCCGAACTGCACCGGCTTGCCGTTTTCCGCCACCACCTCGGCAATGACGCCTTTTACCTCGGCCTTGATTTCGTTCATCACTTTCATCGCCTCGATGATGCAGACGACGGTGTCTTCATTCACTTCCCGGCCGACGTCGACAAACGACGGCGACTCCGGCGAGGCGGCCCGGTAAAAGGTGCCGACCATCGGGGAAGTGATCTCCTTGCTCGCATCGCTGGCTTGAGGCACGCTCGCCGCGGAAGCTTGAGTCGCCGCCGCCCCTCCTCCGCCGCCGGCGGCTAACGGGGCGCTGACCTGCGGCATCGGGGGCGCTGCGAAAACGGTTTGCTCGCCTGCTCCTTTTTGCAGCTTCAGGCGGAAGCCCTCCTTCTCCATTTCGAAAACAGAGAGGTCATTTTTTTTCATCAGGTCGATGATGGCTTTGATGTCTTTAAGTTCCAAAGGCGCTCCCTTTCCGAAGTTGGTGAGACGTTAGGTAAAGCGGTTTTAAGGGTGGGGTCAAGCCGCCGCTTCGCCCGGAGCCTGCGGAAGATGCTCGCGGCGGTAATCAAAAATCTTCTCCAGCTGCGGGCGGATGAGGAACTGGTTTAGAATTGCGCCGAATGGCCCAAGGGGCGGGACGTAGGTCACGAGATCGCGCACTTCGCTCCCGCCTTCGGGGAGGGCGCGGAAGAAATGTTCGTGGTGCCAGACGCTGTAGGGACCGACCCGCTGCTCGTCGACGAAGCGATGCGGCGGATCGACGTGCACGATCTCGGTCAGCCAGGTGAGCGGAATGCCTAACAATGGCGAAACGGTGTATTCGATCATCAGGCCGGGATAAACTTCCGCCGGCAGTTCGCGCTTGATCACGAAATTCATCGAAGGGGGCGTAATCTTGCGCAGATTGCGCGGATCGGAGAAGAAGCGCCAGCAATCATCTAAGCCTAACGAGACGACCTGTTTTCTCTCTAGTTGGTAGATTGGCATAATTAAGAAAAGTTGCGCGGCAGCAATGTGGGAGGGGCCTTTGTGCCCCGATCGGGGAAGATGTCGCTACTATCGGGGAACAAAAGCCCCTCCCGCATTCGTTTTTCGATCGTTCACGACTCTTCCATCGCATAACTCAATCTGCCGCGAAGCCGCTCCTGCCACCTCGGCACTGTGCGTGACCAGGATGAGTGTCGCCAGTTGCTCAGCGGCAATCTGTCGCAGCAATACGAGCACGCGCGCGGCGGAGGCGGTATCGAGATTCCCGGTCGGCTCGTCCGCGATCAGGAGCGGAGGCCGGTGCACGAGGGCACGCGCGATCGCCGTCCGCTGCTGTTCCCCACCGCTCAACTGGTGGATGAAGTGTGTCGCGCGGTTCGTTAGGCCGACCAGTTCGAGAAGTTCTCGTGCCCGCGTTTCGCTTTCAGCGAACGAAACGCCCTGCAGAAGGAGCGGGAGGGTGACGTTTTCGAGCGCGTTCATCGTTGGCAGCAAATTGAAAAACTGGAAGACGAGCCCGAGCCGGCGGCGCCGGAAATCGGTCAGCGCCGCATCATCCGCGGTCGTCAGGCTGAGACCGTCGACCATGATTTCTCCGGCCGTGGGGCGATCAAGTCCGGCGATCAAATGCATCAGCGTGCTTTTGCCGCACCCGCTCGGTCCAACGACCGCAACGAATTCGTGCCGGCCGATCGCAAGCGACACTTCCTCAAGCGCGTGCACCGAGCGCTCGCCGGCTTCATAGTAGCGACTAACTTTTTGCAGGGAAATCATGCCGGCCTTCGCTCATCTACTTACGGCCACCGACCGCGCAAGGACGCCGCCGCGGTTTCGTATCGTGGCCGAGACGGAGGATTACCTCGTGGTCGACAAGCCGCCCTTCCTTCTGATTCATCCGAGCAAGCCCGATGGCGCCCCCACGCTCTGGGCCGCCCTGCGCGAAGTGCTCGCGTTCGAATTGGTCAACGGCGGGCAGGTTTCGATCGTCAACCGGCTCGATCGCGAGACCAGCGGCCTCGTCCTGATCGCGAAAAATCGCGTCACCGCCCGCCGCTTCGGCCTCGCGATGGAGCGGCGACTGATCGAGAAAGAATATCTCGCTCTCGTCCACGACTGGCCGGAATGGGAAACAACTACGGTTGACGTACCGCTAGCGCGGCAGGGCGAGCATGGCCCCTCTGCCATCTGGTTGAAACAAGTGATCCACGAGAAGGGCGCGCCCGCGTTCACAGAATTTCAGGTCGAGGATCGATTCGTTAGGCACGGGCGACGGTTTGCGCGCGTGCGCGCCATTCCACGCACCGGACGCACACATCAAATCCGCGTGCATCTTGCCCATCTCGGGCACCCGATCGTGGGCGACAAAATTTACGGGCCCGACGAGAAGCTGTATCTGCGCTTTATCGAGACGGGCTGGACGAAGGAACTGGAGCGCGAGCTTTTGCTGCCGAGGCACGCGCTTCATTCCGCCCGGTTGCGAATCGCCGGTGAGTTCGATTGGCAGTCCGGGCTCCCGGAAGATCTCGCGTCCTGGATCCGGTCCGACGTGGCGCGCTAAATTCCGGGGAGCGCACCGCGCGCTATTCGTCGGTGACCTTCAGCTTCAAGATCTTGATTTCGATCTGGCCCATCTTGTGCTCCGTCGACAGGGTCAGGCCGCCGGCCTTCTGGTAATTTTCCCAAGTCCCGTGCTTCGCCTGACCGGGCTCGGGCATGTAATCCCAGGAAGCGATCAACTTGGTCGCCGGGTCAATGTAAAGCCGATACTGATCTTGCGGGGTCAGCCCGACCTTGTCGAAAGTCAGGAGCAACACCTCGCGTTCCGCGCCGTCAATCGTCTTCCGGCCCTCGGCGGTAAATTGCACCCCGCGGTCCTTGAATTTCAACGGCGCCAGCAACCAGTAGGAGTCGTTGACCCACCGGGCGTAGGCTGCTTTCGCATCCTCATCATTTGCGGGATCGGCCAGGTTCACCGTGACGTCCTTGTCTTTCCATTTCACGTGATCGGTTTGCGCGGCGACGTCCCAGTGATGCTCGGCCGAAACCAGTGTCTTGCCCTCCTTTTCCACCGCAAAGGTAAAGTCGATCGTCTTCACTTTGGACCAGTGTTCTCCCCCACTCGCTTTCCAAACCGCGTCGGCCAGTTGCGCGCCATCCTCCGCGGCGACAAGAGGGCCAGGCGTGGCCGCGAGAACAACGAGGAGCAGGAAGAGGGCAAACTTTTTCATGACCGACACATGACGACATGCGGCTTCGATTGCAATTGCATCCGGGCGAAATATGCTGCGGGCCTTTCATGAAACGACCGCTCTGCCTGCTCACATTAGTCGCCTTCCTGCCTCTGCTTTGCCCCGGGCCGGTCCAGGCTGGAGAAGCGGGCTCCGATCCTCCGCCGCTCCAGGCCAGCGATGACTTCGAGCCGCCGCAGTTCGAGTTCGCGACCGAGACGGCATACCTGCTCAGTTTTATCGGAAACCCAAACAACTACGAAATCGGCGCGCAGTTTTTCACCGGGCGCCTGCGCTGGGGAGTGAACCGCGATGATCACAGCATCTTTCGCGGCTACAACCAGGTTTACCTCCTCGGCATGGTCGAGCCCATCTTTCGCGGACCGGAGAATCATTACTTCGGAATCTCGGCTGGTTTTCGCCATGTCTTTGTTCGCCCGGGTTGGCGGGTGCAGCCTTACGCTTCCGGTGGCGTCGGACTTGGCTTTATCGACAGCACCGATCCGTTTCGCAACGGCCAGGGACAGGATTTCACCTTCAATATTCTGACTCAGGCCGGTTTCGATTATCTGATCAATGAGCATTGGAAGGTGAATGTAGGCGCGCTCTACCAGCATCTGTCCAACGGCGGTCAGACCGATCCCAACCCAAGTCTGAACCTGATCGGGCCGCAGGTCGGCGCGACCTTTTCGTTTTAGTCGAGCCCGGGAAGATGGCGGCGCCTCACGAAAATGTCCTCGTCGTTAGGCGGGATCTCTTCGACCAGCTCGGCAGTTTTCACGGGCTGAATTTCGAGCCGCGGCGCTACCTCGACGCCATGCTGGCGCGCGGAAATAATCATTTCCTCGCCCGGGCCACAGCGGAGAACGATCCGAGCCACAAGCAAATCATTCCCTATGCCCTCCTTGTCTGCGGCAATCGCGTTCTGCATTACGTGCGCGGGAAAAAAGCGGGCGAACAACGTCTCGTCGCCAAAGGTTCGCTCGGGATCGGCGGGCACATGAAAGACGAGGACGAATCGCTGTTCGCCTGGGACGAGCAGGCTTATCGGGCCGGGGTCGAGCGCGAAGTGAACGAAGAAGTTGAAATTTCCGCACCATTCGAGGATCGGATCGTGGCGCTCTTAAACGACGACACGACCGAAGTAGGCCGCGTTCACCTTGGCGTGGTGCACGTCTTCCGGCTTGAGGAAGCGAAGGTGCAGAAGCGCGAATCGATGATTACCAATCTCGCCTTCCTGACGAAAGCTGAACTGGTCGAGCGTCGCGAAAGCCTCGAAACCTGGTCGCAGATTTGCGTCGATCAGCTCGACCGTTTGCTCGCCTAACGACATCCGTTATCGCTGGAGACGCTTCGCTCTGCGAAGCGCGGG
>JBPCLI010000137.1:0-3659 GCA_051003415.1 Chthoniobacterales bacterium
AAAGCAGAACGAGATTTGGCCGCCGCCGAGCGTTTAATGTTAGGCGACGCGCCCTTGTCCGACATCGCTCTGTTCCACTGTCAGCAGACGGTTGAAAAAGCATTCAAAGCCTTCCTCACCAGTCACCGGACTCCCTTTGAAAAAACGCTCAATCTCGTTGGCCTGCTCGATCTCGTGGTAAAGATCGCGCCGGATCTTACCGGCTGGCTCGAAGCGGCAAAAGCGCTCACTCCGAGGCCCCGCGGCTAGGTGAGGGACCAGACAATACTTCTTCAGGACGAAGGAATTCGACCTGTGTTTATCGACCCCGGGGTTCGGTTGCCCAATCCCACGTTTCGGGTGCTCGAACCCACGCTTCGGGTGCTCGAACCCGCGCTTCGGATGCTCGAACCCACGCTTCGGGTGCTCAATCCCCGGCTTCGGGTGCGCGATCCCAGGCTTCGGGTGCTCGACCATCAAAGCCGGGACAGCAATACCACCCGGTGGCTCCCTGGTTGCAAAGTCCGATTTTCGCGACCGGCGAATCCGATCTCGGGGCCTAAATCGCGCATCCTAAATACTCGTCCTTCAAGTTCATCGTCGAAGCGCAGCTGCGTTTTCACCAGGAAATGAGCGCCCAATCACAGCGGGTCGCAACGAACAATGACTGAGACCGCTTCCACCCTTTGCTCTCTTTGCCCGTAACCAACTGTCAGGAAACCGCTGACTTTCTCACCGGGAAACAGTTGCGGACTCGCTGGAAAGAGCTGGTCAACAATTTTCAGCCCAAGCTTGAGGTCCATTGTCAACAGAAACAAGAGTAAGTCCGATCTCGCGAGGAGGCTGGTATTTCCGCAAAACGGAACGGACCTTCGCCGACGCGATCTAAAGCCTCGTAAGGCCGCGGCTGGAGCATCTGCAAAGTTTTCGGCTAGTCTTCCTCATGCAGCGACTTTTTTTGCTTCTAAACCTGCTCGCCGCGTTCCCGATGGCGCACGCTACCGAACTGGTAGTGGATCAAAAAAATGCGGCCGCTTCCGATCACAATCCGGGCTCGGCTGAAGCGCCACTCAAGACCATCACCGCGGCCGCCTCCCGAGTGCGACCCGGGGATCGCGTCGTCATTCACGGCGGCGACTACCGCGAGACGGTCATCATCACCGCATCGGGAACGAAGGACGCGCCGATCGTTTTCGAAGCCGCTCCCTCAGAAAAGCCGGTAATCAAGGGCTCCGACACTGTCACCGGCTGGACCCACGACGACGGCACCGTGTGGAAGGCGAAGCTGCAGCATTACCCGCCACGCGAGGGCACCAGCTCCGATCAGGCGTTCTTCAATACGAACGATGTGCGGGAGGTATTTGTGCGGGACGGTGAGCTTTTGGATGCGCAGCGTCTTGGACGGGTGCAGAGCCGGAATCTACTGAGAGCGGGCACCTTTTTTTGCGACCCGACCGCTTCGGTCCTCTACGTATGGCTGGCGAACTCCGGCTCACCGACCGATTATCGGATTGAAGCGGCGGTCCGCGCAGCCTGGCTCAATATTGTTGGTAGCCACATCGTTATGCGGGGCATCCAGATGCGTCATGCTAGCACGACCAGCATAACCAACGCCGCCGCCTGCAGCGTCGAAGGTGATGGCGATACGATGGAGAATTGCGCGATCACTTGGGGCGACTTCGTCGGCGTGAGCATGGGCGGACGCAGCAACAGCCTGCGCAACTGCGTGATCGCCTGTAATGGCGACTCCGGCGTAGGCGGGACCGGCGAACATCACACCATCGAAGGTTGCCGCGTCGTCTATAACAACGTCGATCGCTATGACCCCGAAGGGCACGCCGGCGGGGCGAAGCTGATTCCGCGCTTCAGCCACAGCACGATTCGGCACAACGAATTCGCGCATAATCTCGGTCCCGGCCTCTGGCTCGACGGCGCCTGCGATGACAACATCATCGACGGCAATCTTTGCCACGACAACGAAGGCCCGGGCATAATGGTCGAGATTTCCAAGGGCAACCTCGTCATGAACAACATCTGCTACGCCAATCGCAACAACCTCGACGGACCCTATCGCAACGAAAAAGGAGCCATCACTGAAAAGACCTTGAGCGAACGCCGCATCGCCCCTTGGCGACTCCTAAAGCTTTACCACGCGGGCGACGGCCGCGGTATCTATATCTCCTCCGCCCCGTCGACCAAGCTGCTCTACAACACTTGCTACTTGAACGAAGCTGAAGGGGTGTGCGTAGAAGGCCCGCCGCGCGGGTCAGGTCCCGAGACAATGACGACAACCGATGAAACGGTTGCCAACAACATCAGCGTCTTCAACAAAGGCTCTCAGCTAACGCTTCACATTTCGCAAGGAGACGAGAGACCCGCCGAGTCCGATCACAACCTCCTTTTCGCCGTCGGTGCAGTCTTTGCGAAATACGGCTGGGGAGGCCCCGTCGCCATGTCGATGCCGGAGTGGCAAAAAATCAGCGGACAGGATGCCCACTCGTTCGACGCCGACCCCCACTTCGCCATGGCCGCCATGGATGACTTTCGGGTTTTCCAAAACAGCCCTGCGCTGGGAGCTGGCACGGCCATTCTCGGAGACAATCACGACTTCTTCGGAAATCCTCGCGGCCGTGAAAAGACCACCATCGGCGCCTGCGAAGCGGCGGCCTGCGATTATCCTCAGCCGGCTTTTGAAGAGCTTTCCGCTATCATCGGCCCTAATGTCAGATAGGATGCAGCAAAGCCAGAAGCGTTAACCGAAATGTCCTGTAGCTATTCCTCAATTGCAGCGATCTGGGATGACTATGAGTGACACTACCTCCAAGCCTTGCCCCCTCTGTCATAGCGTTGACTGTCGGGAAACGTCGGAATCACTTAGCGGCGAAGAGTTGCGCACTCTCTGGCAAGAGCTCGGGCAACAGTTCTCCGCAGACGCGTGGGATTCCCTGGCAGCAGAGACGCAAGTGACTCCCTTGATCTGCCACCATTGTGGCTTCCAGTTTTTCGATCCAGCTCTCGCCGGAAACGCCGCCTTCTACGAAGAGCTTGAACACCCTAACTATTACAGTCCCCGTCGACCCGAGTTCGAGCGCAGCGTTGCCTTTGCGCGGAAACATAACCTCAAGCGCGTGCTCGACGTCGGATGCGGTACCGGCTCGTTCTTGGACCTCGCGAAGGGCGCTGGGATAAAGACTTACGGACTTGAGCTTAATCGATCAGCGGCCGAGCGAGCCCGCACTAAAGGGCACACAATCTTCGAGTCCCTCCTGAACCAGATCCCGGATGCAAGTGCCGGGTTTGATCTTGTGACTCTTTTTCAAGTCTTGGAGCATGTTCCGATGCCAGGAGCCTTTATCCGAACGGCTGCCTCCTTGCTGCGCCCTTCGGGATACATAGCTGTTTCGGTGCCGAGCGCCGACGGGTTCTCGAAGGTCGTCCCCCTCGATCCGCACCAGTGGCCGCCACACCATGTCAGTCGGTGGCGGCGGCGTGATTTCATACAGCTCGCACACACCTCTGAACTCATCCTGTGCGAAAGCGGTGGAGATCCTCTCCTCGGAGCCGATATACGGAATAAAATCGTTCTCCAGAATCGACTGCGCCGCAGTCTCGGCCGGCGGTCGATAAAAAACGTCGAACGTTACGCCGAGACGATTTCGTTCATCTACAGAAAATCGGCG
>JBPCLI010000138.1:0-4539 GCA_051003415.1 Chthoniobacterales bacterium
GTAATCGCCCGCGCCGTGGGAGGGCGCCGCGCCGCTCCCCACCCGTAATCTGGGCACGGCCTAGGTCCCGAAATGTTCGATGAACGACTCGAGCCCGTTGTGGCCGCCCGAGCTGCCTTATGTCCGCGAACGCAGCCGCCCAAGCGGCAACGCAAGGTCGTCGAGCACGATGAGCACTTCTGCCGCCGCGATTTTGTAGAAGTTGGCGAGGGCCGTGACGGCTTCCCCGCTCCGGTTCATGAAAGTGGCTGGCTTGACCATGATGACATCGCTTTTTGCCCAGCCCGCGTTCCATTTCGCCGCAAACTCCCACGGGAGGTTGGCGTCGGCAGCGAGCCGGTCGAGCACCATGAAGCCGACGTTGTGGCGCGTTCGCTGATATTCGCGACCCGGATTTCCGAGGCCCGCGATGAGGCGAATGGGCGCGGCTGTTTCGTTCACGTCCGCTCCGGCGCAGGGCGCCGAAATTACTTCTTCGCGTCCTTCTCTTTCGCGGGCGCGCCTTCCGGCTCTTCCTTCTTCGCCGTGATCACTTCCGGCGCAGCAGCCGCTTCCGTCGCGGCGACAACCGGCTCCTCCTCTACTTTCGGCGCGAGGACCGAGAACGCGGTCAAGTCGGGTGGCACGCGGGTGGTGACACCTTCCGGCAGCGGAAGTTCATGCACGTGAATCGAATCACCGATGAGCAGCTTCGTGACATCCACCGTGATGACGTCGGGAAGGTTGCGCGGCAGACATTCTATCTCGAGCGAACGGATGTTCTGTTCGAGCAATCCGCCAAAGGTCTTCACGCCTTCCGGAATTCCACTCGGCTCCAGCGGCACATCCGCCTCGATCATTTCGTCCATCGAGACGGCGTGGAAATCGACATGCAAAATATCGCCGCCCAGCGGCGCGTGCTGCACTTCCTGCACGAGCGCGAGGCGACCGCCCTTCTCGCCATCGATCTCGAGCTCGACCAAAATATTCTCGCCTGAGGCGTGGCTGAGCATGAGCGCAATATCGCGTCGCGAAACTTGGAGCGGCTCCGCTTCAGTCTTGCCGCCGTAAATGATGGCCGGGACTACGCCCTGCGCTTTGAGTTTGCGGACCGCCGATCGGCCGGTGCCGGTCCGCCGCGTTGCTGAGAGTTTTACTTGTTTGGCCATGGTATTCGATTGCTATTGCGTGCCGCCGTCGATCTTGAAAAGCGAGGAAACGGATTCGTCGTTATGGATCCGCTTGATGCTTTCCCCGAGCAGCTCAGAGACACAGAGCACCGTGATGGTAAAACCCTCCACGGTGCGCACAGGCACGCTGTTGGTCGTAATTAATTCCTTAATTTCAGATTTTTGCAACCGCTCGAGCGCCACATCGGCCAAAACCGCGTGCGCCACCCCGGCGTAGATATCGAGCGCGCCGTTCTTCTTCAATAGCTTCGCGGCCGAAGTAAGCGTGCCGGCGGTCTCCGTGAGATCATCCACCAGGAGGACGTCGCAGCCTTCCACTTCGCCGATCAGGTATTGTGCCTCGGTCTCCGTCGCGCTGATCCGCTGCTTGGCTACAATCGCCAGACTGGCGCCAAGCGCCTGCGAATATGCGCTCGCCATTTTCAAGCCGCCGACATCCGGCGAGACGACGGCAGTCTTGCGAGTCAATTTTTCGCGCAGATACGGAATCAGAACCGGCAGCGAATACAAGTGGTCCACCGGGATATCGAAAAAGCCCTGTACCTGCTGCGCGTGCAGGTCCATTGTCAGGACACGGTCCACCCCAGCCGCGCAGAGAAGATTGGCGACCAATTTCGCCGTGATCGGCACGCGCGGTTTGTCTTTGCGATCCTGCCGGGCGTAACCGAAAAACGGAATCACCGCCGTGATCCGATCGGCGCTCGCGCGGCGGGCGGCGTCGACCATGATGAGCAACTCCATGAGGTGCTCGTTGACCGGCGGGCAGGTCGGCTGGACGATGAAGACATCGCGCCCGCGGATGTTTTCCTCGATCTTGACGTAGGTCTCACCGTCCGGAAACGAACTCAGGGTCGCCGCGCCGAGTGGGACGCCGATGCCCTGGCACATTTTTTGCGCCAAATCGCGATTGGCGGATCCGGAGAAAATCTTGAGCTCAGGTTGAAGAGCAAACATGCGTCGAGGGCCGCTACCTTAGGCGCGAACGCTCCGCCTTGGCAAAGAATTCCGCCGCCACCGGCGAAGAAAAAAACGGAGGCGGTGAAATTTCTCTCACCGCCCCCGACAAACACCAAAACAAAATGTGAAGAAGCCTCTACTCCCGACCGACTCTTCTAGGAATAGCAAAATTCGGCGGCAGTCGTCAATAAAACTTTGTCGGGCGACCGAAATTATTTTGCGAAACTCTCCCGCAGCTTCGTTTTCTTGGCTTCGCAATCCTCCTGCAGGCGCCGAATCTCCGAGGTCAACTGTTTCTCCAGCTCCTCATATTCGGCGAAAGTCCCCTTCAATCCCGCCTCCTCCATTTTTCCTTTGAGGAAGAGCTCCTTCTCCGCGATCCGCGCCCGATAAGTCGAGTCGATCTCCGCCAGTTGCGCCTTCTGTTCGTCGGTCAATTGCACGCTCGGCGCGGTCTTCTCGAGCCGTTCCATCGCCAGTTCGTAAGCTGATTTCATTGCCAGCGAGCGTAATCGCAATCGCTCCATTGCGCAGCCGAAAACCGTTTCCTACATTCCGGTTCCGCATGCCCGCCAAGATCCAGCTCATCAGCACCGACTTCGACGGCACGCTCGTCTCCCACGCGAGCGATCCGGTTTTCGATCGCGGTTGCATGGAATTAATCCGCGAGCTGCAAGGCGACGGCGCCATCTGGGCCATCAACACCGGCCGCTCCGTCGGTCTGCTCGAGGAAGGGCTGGAGGATTTCGCCTTCCCGTTGCAGCCCGATTTCATTCTCACCAGCGAGCGCGACGTCTTTCGCCCGACCGCGCGCGGCTGGGAGCCTTACGGCGATTGGAACGCCCGCTGCGCCCAGGCCCACGCAGAGCTTTATCTCACCGCTTCCTCCGTTCTTGCCGAGGTGGTGGACTTCGTTACCCACCAGACAAAGGCGCGTGTCATCTACGAGGCGAACGAACCGGCCGGCCTCATCGCCACTAGTGAAGAAGAGATGGACCGCCTGGCGGAATTTATCGACCAGGCCAAGGCCCACGAACCGAAGTTTCACTATCAGCGCAACACTATTTACCTGCGCTTTTGCCACGCCGACTACCACAAGGGCGCGGCGCTGGCGGAACTCTCGCGCCTGACCAACATTCCGCGGGAGACGATTTTTGCCGCGGGCGACCACCACAACGATCTCTCCATGCTCGACGGCCGCTACGCCGCCCTGCCCGCTTGCCCGGCCAACGCCATCGCCGAAGTCAAGGAAGCCGTCCGACGCGCCGGAGGCTGGGTATCGGAAATGGAATACGGGGCCGGCGTCCACGAAGGGCTTCGCCATTTCCTCCGCTAACACGATCGCCAAGTCGCCGAGACAGCTTCGCCTTGCAAGAAGCGTCCTTCTATCAATCCGGCTAATCCCTGACAATATTCGCGCTGGTTCCGCTGCCGGATTTCAATGGGTCGGCGTCGGGTAGCGACCTGCCGGGGCACAGACAATACATGGAGTATAAGGCCTGTTTCTACCATCTGCCGCTAAGTGCGATCCACGCGAGGCAGAGCGAAGCGGCTACGCAACCAACTGGAGTCTCTCGTCTTCCGCCAAGACTTCGCCCAAGGGCGGCCAACTCACGGTCGTATCCATGTCGTGGAAGGCGTGCAGATAAATCGCAACCCTCTCCGCCGGGTATTTGGCGAGCAGGCCGGTAATGACTTCACGCAGCTTTTCCGTGGACGGCGACTCCGGTAAATTCTCGACCGTTCCATCCGCATCGTGCGCGATACCAAGGGCATCGAGAAAATCGCAGAGTAACGACCTGTTGTCTCCGAGCAGCCAAGCCTGCAGGATATGCGCAGCGAAAGTATCACTCACTTTCCGACCGAGCGCGGCCTGCAACCACGGATAGCGCTCCGCCGGCGGCTTCCGCTCGACGAAGATCGGACGCAGCTTGCGCTGCTGGGCCAGGCCCTGAACGACGTGTTTGTAGTCGGACGTTCGCTCCTGTTGAAGATAACCCAGTATCTCCTGGGAAAGCGCGGGCGACATGTGCTGAAAGAGTTCGTGTGACTTCATGGAATGGTTTGGACGGCCGCGGGCGAAACAATCTCGGTGGGGTGAGCCATCTGAGTGTGCCCGCGGGCAAAGCTATTAGTCATGTAAGTGAGAAGCAGGACCCAGAAAGTAAGGGCCAGGCTAAAGAGCGGAAACTGCAAGGCGAGCGGGAGAGAATAGATCATTGCCATGAGCGGAATCCAGACCGACCAGGTGGCAAGCAGGGTCGGCACCACTTTATCGCGGTAATGACCCCAGGTGAAACCCCGGACTAACGATTCAAGGCTGAAGCCGGTATTTTTCCACTCATAAGTAATCACCCCAAAGGGCGCAGCGAAGAAAGGGTTGTAACCGAATTGGTCGATGCAGATCTTGCCC
>JBPCLI010000139.1:0-2937 GCA_051003415.1 Chthoniobacterales bacterium
CCCCTTATGTGCAACGCGAATGAAAGCGCGCGCTTGCCCAAGGCGACCGTTTGATTGTGGCGCTCTTCCGTTCCTGTAAATTGCCCGCGGAAATGGAGCGAGTCCGCGTCGTGGATTTTCGCGGCGGGTTTCGCACTGCGTTGCAGCTGCTGACCCAACTCCTTGGCGAAACGGACGAGGTGGCAGCACGCCTAACGAGTTGCCGCGTTCCGCGAGTTCCCCCGTGGGTTTTTCTCATCACACTGATGTTGGCCTCGGTCTTTTTTTTGCCGGCGATGATTTTCGGCGACTGGCACGGACTGGGCGAACAAAACGAGTCTTTCGGTCTTAGCATCCTTATCTGGTTGGCGATTCCGTTTCTCTTCGCTGCGGTCGCCTGGCATGCCTGCTTCGCGTGGCTTTGGCGACGGATGGGGATGACAAGGTTAATGCTCACGTTTCTCCTCTTCACCGGCCTCTTCGGACTCTATCTGCTCGGGCGAACGGGATGGGTCCCGGCGCTCGGGAAGCTGACCGCAGAGATGCATTACCAAGGCATGTCGGATTCTATTCTCGCCGGCATCGTCGTGCTCGGATGCGCCGCCCTGGCGACGATCGTCCTGCTCCGCCCGGAAGATTTGCTGCGTTGGTGCCCGACCGGCAAAGCCTGGGATTCGTATCGCCGTGGGCGGGTCATGAAACTTCCCGATCTGCCGACCCGCTTTGCGGAGCTGGGACGCTTCCAACTATTCCACGACATGGAAGACGTTCCCGCCGCGATGCGACTGCGCGCGGATCTGCTCAGCCTCGGCGCGATCGAATCGGCCGGCGCTGGCACCGCCGTGATCCTGCTCACAAATCGCACCCGAACAGAATGGCTCGCCCAGCAGGCTGAACTTCTCGAGAAAGGCGGCGTCACGGTGATCGGGAGCGCGATTGGTTTGCCCGAATCGCTCCCCTGGCTCTGGCGTCGACAATGGATCGACTTGCGGCGCTGGAACGCGACTCGCAAACAAAAAAATCCCGTGCCCGCGGTGCCGGAAGGAATGACCCGACTGCATCTGCCGGCGCTCGTCCGCTTGAGCGAGCATCTGCTTTGCGCTATCGCCGGATTGTTAGGCTTGCTCGCGACTGTCGCCTTTCCGCCCGAGACATCGCATAGCGATGCCCTCACACCCCGCGATGCGTTTGGCGTCGTGCTGGCGATCGCCTGCGTCTGCTGGGTCGTCGCTGCCTGGAAACTGATTCATCGCACAATCACGAAAGTCCTCTACCGGCGCTGGATCAGCATCCTCTCCTGGTCGACGGCACTGCTGGCCGCGGGCGCATTGTCTCTTTTTGTTTCGTTAGGCAAGGGCACCTGGTGCACGTTGCCCGCGCTGCTTTTTGCTGTCGCTCTGCCCTTTCTCCTTCGCTGGCAAACGTCGCTTCTCACCTTTTGGTTCCCGGCGCCGCCCGGACCGGATGCGACGTTTCCCGATCGACTGAACGCGCCGCGAAAATGGGACACGCTCATCTGGACCTTCCTCTACATGGCATTCTGGATGGTCGTGCTCGGGCAGACGGACTGAAGTCGCCGGACGAGCTAGGCGCCTGGCATGACAGACAGTGCGCGCTCGATCCGGGTCAGCACTTTCCGTCTCCCGAGAATCTCGAGCAGATGATAAAGGCTTGGTCCGGCGTTGCTCCCGGTTACGGCGAGACGGGTTGGGTGGACGAGGGCACCGACTTTCACGCCGAGCCCGGTCGCGGTCTCCTTCAGCGCGGCTTCGATCGAAGGGGCGTCGAAATTTTGGAGCGCCGCAAAGGCGTCGCGTAACGCCTCGAGGCGCGGCTTATTTTCCGGGACGAAATGTTTCGCCACGCCTTCCGGCTGGTAGCTGATCTCGTCCGTGAAATAGAAACCGCAATAGGCCGGCAGCTCGCTGAAGATTCGGAACTTTCCCTTGCAGGTGTCGAGCGCGGCCTGCGTGTACTCGGCCGGATATTTCGTCGTGTCGATCCCCGCCCGGGCGAGCGCGATCATGGCGAGAGCGCGGAAGCGACCGTCCGGCAATTCGCGCGCGTATTCGCCGTTCAGCCAGGTGCATTTGGCGAGATCGAAGGAGGCATTCTTGCGATGGATTTTTTCCAGCTCGAACAGCCTAACGACCTCGTCGAGATCGATTTTTTCGCGGTTATCCTTCGGCGACCAGCCGAGGAGACAGAGATAATTGCGCACCGCCTCGGGCAGGAACCCTTCCTCGATGTAGGTGTTGAGGCTCGCGCCGGCATCGCGCTTGCTCATCTTCGAGCCGTCCAGGTTGAGGATGAGCGGGAGGTGCGCGAAGCGCGGCGGCTCCGCCCCCAGCGCGCGGTAGAGCTCGATGTGTTTCGGCGTGTTCGAAAGATGATCCTCACCCCGGATGACGTGGCTGATCTGCATTTCGAGGTCGTCGACCACGTTCACGAAATGGAAAATCCACGAACCATCCGGTCGCCGGATCGTCATGTCGGGGTGCGTTTCCGGATTCGTTAGGTCGAAATCGATCCGCCCGCAGACAATGTCGTCGACCACAACATGTTCCCGCGGCGAACGAAAACGAATCGCGCCGTTTTCCTCAAAGAGATGTCCGCCCTCTTCGAGCCTTTTAAAATGGCGCTCGTAAATCTCGTTGCGCTCGCTCTGGAAGTAAGGACCGAAATTTCCACCGGCCTGCGGGCCTTCGTCCCACTCGAGTCCGAGCCAGCGCAGCCCGTCGTAAATCGCCTGCGCGGCCTCGGCGGTGTTGCGGGCCTGGTCGGTATCTTCAATCCGCAGGACCAGCGTACCGCCGGTATGGCACGCGTAGAGCCAGTTAAAAAGCGCGGTGCGCGCGCCGCCGATGTGCAGATATCCGGTGGGCGACGGGGCAAAGCGAACTCGGACAGCGGAACTCATCAGCGCTCACCCTTCGCGGAAAGCGCACCCGCCGCAAA
>JBPCLI010000140.1:0-35815 GCA_051003415.1 Chthoniobacterales bacterium
AGCCAAGCAGCGCCGCCAGCCCGAGGGCTAACGCGACGGGTCCAGTGATATTTCTTGTCATTTTCATTTCTGTTTTCCTTTCGTTGGTTGTTTCCTTTTATTGGTTGCGTTTTTGTTTATTGGGACATTTGTCCGTTTTCTATTCCTTCGGAAAATCTTCGGCCGCGTTGCAGAAAATCTTTCGATTGCCGGTAACCGTTTGTTTTTTCCTTTTGGGGACCTCGCGATGATCGGGTGACATGTGTTTATTCCTCTCATCATCTTTCTCCAAGATTTGCCGGCCGAAGTTGGAAAAAACTTCCCGACGCACGAAAAATCGTGAAACACTGGTCCAGACGTTTAGCTCGACTGCATCGCCTGCTGCCTATCCGGGGGAAGGCACTGATTTTTGCCTAACGAAACCCAATTGATATATAGGCGCCCCTTGCAATACCGCCAGTCTCGCAGCTAGGGCAGGTTAAGAAGAACTGTAGCCGCAGGAAGCGCCGGTAGGCGCGAAAAGAAGATAGCCCCGGGCGTGAGCCCGGGGTTTGCGAGATTGATTAAGACTCCGCCCCAGAGGGGCGAAAGAAGGAGGTGCACTTGGGGATTTCTGCCGCCCCGCTGGGGCTTAGCGGATGAAAACGCTAATCCCCGGGCTCACGCCCGGGGCTAATCTCTGTCGCACCTCCGGCGCTACGAAACGGCTACGGCTTTTTTAACCCGCTCTAGTGAACGGAGGCGCGACTCGATGATTCGAACTGCGGCGGTTGCGCCGCGATTGGGGGGGTAGCTTCGTTGCGTGATGGATTGGAGTGCATGTCCAGCGGTGGAGCGGTTCGCAAGCATCCTGAGCGGGGCTTGGCGATTCAGAAACACGCGGGTGCCGGTGAAAGCCCTTTTTGAGAATTTGGAATCTGGGGCAACAGTCGATCAGTTTCTCGACTGGTTTCCCGGCGCGAATCGTGAGCAAGTGCTCGCGGTCCTCGCTTTCGCGGAAGAAAGTTTGGCAGTTACCTAACCTCAGTGCGCGTCCATGCTGACTGCTATTTGTTTTCTTAAGTGCATTTGATTTTCCTTCTATTGGTTGAGTTTCTGTTGATTGAAACACTTGCCCGTTTCTTATTCCTTCGGAAAATTTCCGTCAGCTCTCACCTATGATTGCAGTTCACACCAAAGCGGTCGAGGCCAGGCTGGCGACCGAGAAGTTCTGCCGAGAGGAGATGGAACGTCGCGGGCTGTTGGTACTCAAAAGCGAGATCACCGATCGCTGTCGCCGCTTAATGGACAAGGTGCTGCGCAGGCTCAACAAACTACCAGGCGAAGGTGGCCCGCAGTGCAACCCAACAGAAGCGCTCATGGCAGTGACGGTCTTGCAACGAATGGTCGATGAGATAAAGGTAGCGGCTCAAACGCAATGAAAGATTTCGAGAAATGACCAACGCCGCATTCAAGGAAGTCGATGACGTGATGGGCATCGTGGAGCAGATGTGAGCTCCGACTACGATGGAGTCTTGCGCGGCCGTTGCACGCGCCGTAGTCCTTCGGTCACCCCGGATCTCACGTCCCAGGACACGTCGAAAAGGCAGAGGAGCGCGTTGGGCGTCAGATTCTGGGTCGCCGCTGCCACCCCTCGCGGCCTCGCCAGATCGTTCAGAATCTCCGCCACCACGACTTTGCCCGTTTCGCGCGGACGCTGTTTCCCATGGAAAATAAAAAACCGGCGGCTCCAACCGAGATAAACCCTCTTCAGTGGGAAGACAATAATGGAGGGTGCGGACCTCCTCGAGAAACTTGGGCTTGGCACGTCGCCTTGGTCAGGCAAGCGGCATGCCTTCACTTTACCGTCCTGAATCAGAACGTGCAGGTGTTGCATACATTCTTACTGAACCGACAGGGAGTGAGCGAATGATCCACGAGGGCGCGGACGTCAGTCTCGTGGAGATCGCTGGTCTCTACCTGTATTATTTTCGGAAAGACCATGCCTTTGCGCATATTCTCCAGGATCCAAGGGCTCGGGTCATTTCACGTGAAGAGGTTCACATCTCTTGGCAGTGTGGGGATATTGATTGGAAATTAGCTTGGGACACCAAAGGCTTGTCGCCATTTGCGCTTGCCAGCATTCATTATTGGCATCGCGACATCGATTTCGATTACGTGGATGTCGGCGCTAATGTCGGTCTGACGACGGTGTCTCAAGCCGTTTTCTACAAACGCTGCGGGAGGCACAACAAGATTTACGCATTTGAACCCGGGGAAGTCTATCCACTTCTGAAGGAAGCAGTCACCGTAAATCAGCTAGACGACACGACGAGCTGCGTCCGCGCAGCGTTGACCGATCGCCCGGGCAGGGTCGAATTTTTTGTCACGCCTGCGCAGTCACCAGCAAGCAGCTTGCTGAAAGTTGCGACGTCCCGCCCGGGCGTAGCGGAAAGCCGGTCCATTTTCGTCAACGCAATCACCTTTGATGAGTTTTCAAAGAACCTCCGACCCGTGGCGGGCCTGCTTGTCAAGATCGACGCTGAGGGTTTCGATTTCAAAGTGATTGACGGAATGAGACGTGCGCTGGTCGACCGACTCTGTACCTTGCAGATTGAGTTATATCCGGCTTTGGTCGATGCCTATACAGACCCGGCTCGGGTGCTCACAGGATTTTCAAGTGATTTTGAGTTGATCGACGTCGGCAAAAGCCCCCCTCAGCGAATTGAACCGGGTGCAGCCGACATTGCGGCATTTGTTACGGCTATTCGGCGCCAGCAAACACCGACCACGGACGTTTTCCTGGTGCCCAAACGGCTGCGGTCCGCAGATGAATTGATCGCGCGAATTCTTTCGGGCTAATAGGCTACCGAGCGGCTAGCAACGACATCAGGGTGAATTCGCCGAGTAGCCGCGCGAACCGCGACGGACTCTCCCTTCAGAATAGCGATTCCACCTTCAACGTCGCGCAGTGCAATACTCAGCGCGAGGCGCACCTCAATGCCCAAGACGGCCCCGGTTAGACCCGGTAGGGTCTCTCCGGCGAGCCAGCGGCTCCCTTGTTGTAGGTTTGATGCAGAACAAGTTCGCCGATTGTCAGTTTGGTCGTGTTCAAGCGGCGGCACAATCAGCGACCTCGCCTCGTCCGCTTAATTAACGAGGTTATGAATCGCTATGGTCTTGGCGTGGGTTGCGGCCAGTCGCTACCTGCTCAGCAGATAACCATGAGTGTTGCCGCTGCTGTCATTAGAGTCGCCCTCCCCGAAGCCGGCCCGAACGGTCTCGCTCCAATTACGGCTCAAAACTACCGATTGGTGACGATCATTGGCGGTGCGGTTTTGCTCGCTGCGACCTGATCGCTCACCTTCTGGATCTGCGATGTCTGTTCTTTGACCGCCGCTGTTAGAGCAGAAATTTCCTTCTGCTGCTGCGCGATGGTGGTGTTCTGCCTTGCCACCGTAGTTTTAAGCCCTGTCACTGTCTCGTGTTCCTTGAGAAACTCGTTGAGCAACATCGCGTTCACCGCTTCGTAGCGCACGGTAAAGACTTTCCCGTCGGCGTCGCGACTACCAGGGCGGGATTTACCTTTGCCACTTCTTCAGCTACGAGACCAAACTGCGACGTGCTCTCGGAATCAATTTCCTTTTTGTATCGGAAAGTTACCGGCCGCAAGGCAAGGATCGTCTCACTTGCCTTGTCCATCGGCTTGATCGCTTCCTTGAAGCGAGCGGAGGAAGCCGCCACGCCAAGTTTGCCGTTTGAGTTAATAACTACCGTGCTTCCAGTTACGGCCACGCCCGAGATGCCAGCGATAAAGGTGGCTTTATGGGCAGCATGCGTGTCACCATTTAGGTCAGTGAACGCGGTCTCTGTGCCAATGCGGATGTGGTTGGACTCCGTCGAAAAGGACCCCGGCCCTGTGTTACCGATGTAGATATCGTTTTCTGTCGCTGCAACATTGAAGCCGGCTTCTCAGCCTACTGCGATGTTGTTGCTGCCGGTTGTGTTGAGAGCGAGCGCCTGTTGACCGTCGGCCGTGTTGTGGATCCCTATTGTGTTGCTAAGCAGCGCGAAACTACCGTTGGCTGTGTTAGAACTGCCGGTTGTGTTAGAGTAGAGCGCTTCAATACCATTGGCCGTGTTAAAGACGCCCTCTGTGTTGCTATAGAGCGTAAAACTACCATTGGCCGTGTTAGAAAAGCCGGTTGTGTTGCCCCAGAGCGCGAATCGACCAGTGGCCGTGTTGTCGGAACCGGTTGTGTTGTAGTAGAGCGCTGCCCCACCGGTGGCCGTGTTTTCGCCGCCAGTTGTGTTGCTAAAGAGCGCGTTACGACCCATGGCGGTGTTATATAGACTGTGGTGTTTGTCGTGAGCGCACTAAAACCGTTGGCCGTATTGGTGCCTCCTGTGTCGTTAGTAGGTGCTAACGAACCAGTGGCCGTATCTTCCGATCCATCGGTAATGCTAGAGAGCGCATGAAAACCAACCGCCGTGTTGTTGAGCCCGCTTGTGAGGCTGAAGAGCGCACCGCTACCCTCAGCAGTGTTGAAGTTGGGATATCCTCCGTCCGGGTGGTGGACCGGCCGCCAAGGCTGTGGCGGCAAGCGTGATGGAGGCAAGAAGGCAGGTAAGTTTGATCTGTGGGCATAGGTTGGTGGTATTTTCCTTTTTATTGGTTGCGTTTTTGTTGATGGGGACACTTGTCCGTTTCCTATTTCTTCGGAAAATTTTCGGCCGCGTTGCAGAAATCTTTCGATTTGGCGAAAAAATGCAGCTGCAAGAGCGGCGTAGATGGCCGCTTTGCGAAGCGCGGGGGTTTGATTCGATCGAGGGAGGTGTTTTCTGCTGGCGGGATGCCGGGCCGCGAAAAGGATCCTGCAACGGGATGACGGCACCAGCCGAACTAATTCTCTAGTAACGATGCAGCGCAAGAGTCACGTCGACGCTATGGAGGCGTGGATCCTCGCACTGAGAACTCCGGGGGGACGCTCGTGCTCTTTATGCAGCGACCCTGGTGCAGGGTAACAGATGAAGCTGGGCGCGGGCAAGCGCCTCCCTCCGGAGGGACTCGCCGCGGCGAGTCCAGGATGAATCGAAGCCGTCCAGCTTCGGAGCAATACCGCAAAGGGTAGCCGCGTTTGCATGACTTGGGAGAATGCGGGGCAAACACGACGATTGCAGGAGGATTATCCGGCACCCACCGCGCGATTGCGCGGTGGGGCTGTTCCTGGGTTGCGGCCAGTCGCTACCTGCTCAGCAGATAACCATGTCCTCTGTAGTTGACGTCAGTAAAGAAGCCCACGAATTTGTCGCCTTGCGGGTCGATCCCATACACTGGCGTCTGGCGGGCTCCCGGGAAACCAATGGTAATAAATTTACCATTGATCAGCAGGAAACCAGTTGCGTTGAAGTGGCTGTCATAAGAGTAGCCGACAATGTCGCCGTGCCGATCGATGCCTTGGGCATACGTTGAAGTGGCTCCCGGGACATCGATGGTGGTAAAGCTACCATTGCTAAGTAGAAAACCATGAGTCGGAGTGATGTTGTCAAAAGAGTACCCGACGATGTCGCCTCGCGAATTAATCCCGGTTGCAACGGTTTGAAAGGCTCCCGGTACATTGATGGCCGTAAATGCACCGTTGCGCAGCAGAAAACCAGGAGCGTTGCCGTTGCTGTCAATATAGTACCCGACAATGTCGCCCTGATCGTTGATCCCACCCGCTCCCGTCGAAGTGGCTCCCGGGACATCGATGGTCGTAAATACGCCGTTGCTCAGCAGATAACCATGAGAGCTCCCATCTACGCTAGAATAGGAACCGACAATATCGCCGAGGCAATTGATCCCTGTGGCACACGTCGAAGCGGCTCCCGGTACAGCGATGGTCGTAAACGCACCGTTGCTCAGCAGATAACTACCTGGGTATCCGCGTTTGCCCATATAGAACCCGACGATGTCACCGTTCTGGTTGATCGCCCTCGCATCCGTATACGAGGCTTTCTGTACGTCGATTTGCGTGAATATGTACGCGTGGCTCGGGTCGCTTGGCGACTGCTGCGCGGAGAGCCCGACCGAGGTTGGTAGGGCCGGGCTCCTTTGGACTTGACCCACGCCTGGAATGCCTTTGCTTCTGGATGACTCTGATACCTGTTGCCCAGCGCCATAGACCAGAGAAGTGGCCACGGCCAAGGCCGCGACGCTGACTGCTATTTGTTTTATTAAGTGCATTTGATTTTCCTTCTATTGGTTGCGTTTCTGTTTATTGGGACACTTGTCCGTTTCCTATTCCTTCGGAAAATTTTCGGCCGCGTTGCAGAAATTCTTTAAATTCTTTTGCGATACCGGTCTCGCAGGAGAGCCGCTGCCTAAAGAACACGAGCGCTCCCCCGGAATTCTCAGCGCGACCTGGTAAACATTGCGCCATTGCGCTGAGCTTCTGAAAGCCCGGGTGGCCGCGCAGCGGGGCCCAGAGGGATCTCGTTACCTGGCAGCGTTTTGCGGCGAGAATGAGGCGACGATTTTTTCAAACCGCGGATCGCCGCGCAGCGGATCCCACCACGGTTGCAGCTTCAGTTGGCCGTAGTTTATCAAGCCAGGGTTCTGGGCGGCGGTTGCCAGTTCCTTCAAGGCAAGATCCTTTTCGCCGGTCCAGGCGCAGATGATCGCGAAAGCAACGATCATATCCGAGCCGGCAGATGCATCTTTTTTAAGAGGCATAAGCTCCAGCGCCCGCCGGCCCTCGCGCAAAGCCTTCTCCTTTTGTCCAAGGCCGGCATCGATCAGGCCGAGGACGCCGAGCGTGGCCGCGTACCCCGGCTGCGCGCGGACCGCCGATGCCTCCTGAAGGCGAGCGCGGGCAAAGGCGGCCTGCGCCGCAGCGGCGTTGCCGCGGACGCGAGCCAGCAAACCCGCCCCGAAGGCGCGGCTCAAAAACATGTGCCCAAGGGTCAAGGTCTCATCGCTGCGCAAGGAGGCCAAAGCCCGATCCGCCGCCGGGAAATCGCGTTCACAAAGGGCGAGAAACAACCAGTCGGCGGCGATCGTTGACGAGGCTGCGGGATCTTCGGCGAGAATCGCGTCGATCGTGGTGTGTAAGGGCCGGGAATCAGCCCGCCATTCGAAATCGACCCACCCGCGAGCAACCCTCGTCAGCACCCCTTCCGGCTCAATCGCGAGAAGACGGTCAAGCACGGCGGCAGACTTTTCGTAATGGCGCAGATAAGAATAATTGATCGCGATTTGCCCCAGCATGAACGGGTTGCGCGGGTCCAGCTGAATCGCGCGCTCGAGGTTGCGGGTAGACTCTACCCAGCGCTCTTGACGCCGATCAATGTAAGCGATCAAGGCAAGGGCCTCGGCGTTATTTGGCAGGGTCCGCCGGGCGATCGTGAGCTCGGTGCGCGCCTGGTCATAGGCGCGGTAGGCCTGATAGAGATGTCGTGCCAGAGCAAGATGCGCTATCCCCGCCTCCGGCTGCAAACGAAGAGCCGTCTGGACTGCAGTATCGGCCAGAGCGAGCCGCGCTGGCGTATGATCGTAGCCGGCGGAATAGAGCAAGTCCTCTACCGTGGCCAGCTCGCACCAGGCCTGTAAAAACGACGGGTCACGTGCCACCGCTTGATTGAGAAGCTCGACTGTTTGCAGGAAACGGTCCTTAAATTGGTAACCAAAGGGGGTGGTAAGCCGCAAGGTCTTGGCGCGGGCATAAAGATCAAAGGCGGCAAGGTCTTGCGTGGGGATCTCGTTGATTAACGATTTTTCGCGAGGCGAGAGTGTCACTTGCAACTCGCTCGTAATCTGGAGGGCAACGTCGCTCTGGACGGCAAAGACGTCGGCCAGGTCGCGGTCGTAGCTCTCCGCCCATACCAGGGTGTTCGTCCGGGTGTCGAGCAGTTGAATGCTCACTCGCACCTGGCCGCTCCTGCGCTGCACACTCCCTTCGAGTACGTACGCGACGTCAAGGGTTCGTCCGATTTGGCGCAGATCGCGGTTCGTTTCTGGAGCATATCCGAGCACGCTGGTGCGCGAGATCACCTTAAGGTCCGCAATTCTCGCCAGGTCGGTCAGGATTTCGTCCTGCACCCCGCCGGCGAAGTACCTGTTTTCCTTGTCGTCACTCAAATTCTCGAAGGGGAGCACGGCAATGCTTTTTTCCGACGTGGGGGCGCCAGGGCTTGGAGCGGCGGGAAACAAATGCCAAAAATAGGCGGCGGCCGAAGCGAAGACGAGGAGACCGGCCACGGCCAGGAGGCGTCGCTGCGGCGAGCGCTTTTGCAAAGCTTCGAGCTTCGCGGCGAGATCTTGAATTCCCGGCCGGGCCGCAGGCTCGATCGCGAGCATCGCAACGAGGAGTGAGATCAGTCGGGCAGGGACGTGCGCCGGCTTCAGTTGTTCGACCGGTGGCGGGCGGGCGCCGGCACGATCGCCGAAGGGCAGATGGCCGCTGAGCACATACCAGAGTGTCGCGCCTAACGAGTAGATGTCGGAACGCACGTCGACCGCTGCGTCGGTAAACTGCTCCGGACTGGCGAAAGCGGGCGTTCCGATAAAGCCGCCATGGGTCAACTCGCGTCTATTAGGAGTGTCCGTCAGCGCTTTCGCCACCCCAAAATCGATCACCTTCACGACCACACGCGGCGATTGTTGTCGGGGCGGCTGTGTCAGCCGCAAAGCCTTGCGCCAGGCGCCTGCTCCAGGCGCCTCTACATTTGCAAGCGAGGCTTGCTCGCTTTCTTCAGCGCTCGCCAGCATCACGTTAGCCGGCTTCAGATCACGATGGACGAGCCCGCGCTTGGCCGCCTCCGCGAGCGCGGCGGTGATTTGACGCGCAATCTCAATGACCGCCCGGACATCAAGCGGCCCGGTGCGGCGCACGCGCTCGTCCAAGGTTTCGCCCTCGACCAATTCCATCGCGTAAAAGCATTGGCCGCTCTCTTCGTCGATCCCGAACTGATAGACGGTGGCGACATTCGGGTGCCGCAGCGCCGCCGCCGCGCGCGCTTCGCGGATGAATCGTTCGCGCGCTTCGGCGCCTCGGCCGGTGAGATCAGTCGTGATGATTTTCAGCGCGACCTGTCGCTGCAGCGAGTTGTCCTGCGCGCGGTAGGTGACGCCCATCGCGCCGCGGCCGAGTTCCCAGAGCGTGCCATCCTCGCGCCGGACGATGAGATACGGCCCTAACGAATCCTGCTTCGCGTCCGGCGCGCCTGCGGCATGATTGGCGGCTTCGCCCAGCCCGGCCCGCAGAAGGCAAGCCATGCAACCAAGATCGCCGGAGGCGGTGGTCTCGATCCGTGCGCCGCAGATTTCGCAGATGACCGCATTCTGTTCCACGGAAGACATGACTTCTGTGCGTTAGGTTTGCGCGATCACCTGGCAGAGATAGCGCAGCTCATCGTCCACTTCGGATGCCTCGGCGACGGTGCCCCGCACTTCTTCCCGCAGAATGGCGCGATAACGCATCCGCAAGCGCGACACGTCACTGCGCAAGGTGCCCGCGCCGCGATGCAGCTGACGCGAGATTTCCTCGTAAGGCACCGCTTTGTCTCCCGTCGCCGGGAGGTAGGCGCGCAAGCCCTCGAAGAGCGGTGTTTTGCCCGCAATCGCGCATTCCTGGGCGAGGCGATCGAGGGTTTGCCGGAGAAGCGCCGCCGCCCATTCGCGCTCATAGAGCGCATCGGGATTCCAGCGCTCGGCGGCTGCGACCTGCGCCTCCACTTCCCGTAACTCGCTTTCTTCGAGTGATTCGAAAAATTTTCCGCCACCGCGTTTTTGCGCTCGGTCGCGCCGGCGCGCATCGGCCACGAAATGTTTGAGGGCGCCGAGCAGGAACGAGCGAAAACGGCCTTTCGCGCGATCGGCTCGAAAGCAGGTGCGATCCCGGATGAGTTTGGCGAAAAACCCCTGGGTCAGATCCTGCGCATCCGCGGAAGAAATACCCTCGCGGCGGAGGAAAAGATAAAGCGGCCGCCAATAAATGCGGCAAAGCTCGGAGAGCGCTTCGAGAGATTGGCTGGGCGACCCCTCGGCCCCGCCAGCCGCCAGCACCAGCGTCCAACGGGTGGAGTGAAAAACTCCATTCTGCGTGATCGGATCCGTGGCGAGGGAATTCATTCGGCGTTTCTACTCGAAAGACAGGGCGCAAGGCAAGCCGATTCGCGATGGCGAAAAGCAACTGCATAACGAGTCATAAAAGCGTCTTGGTTCCAAAGCGATCAGAGAGGTACGCATTGGACCCCAGCGGTCGTTAGGCTGGCGTGGCTGTAGGGTCCCGCTGTCTCAGCGGACAGGTTTTGCGCTGAGCGCCGCGCACACGACAACGCTGTCGCAGCCCATTGCGCCGGGTTTCAGCGGCGCCGAGGCCACGCCCAGCCAGTCGCTCAAATAAAGCGGACGCCAATAAATCCGGCAAAGCTCGGAGAGCGCGTTGCATCAGCCGCCGCGTTCGCTTCGAGGGCACTGGCGTCCATCCCGTGCTTTTTGCTCGACCTGCCGAGGAAAAAGTAACCCGATTCTCCGACGCAAAGGCTCAGCGCTTCGTCGCCCTAAGCCAAACTCTGGCTGTTTTTCTGAGGGCCCGTCGCTTTCATTTGATCATCTGGATCAAGGCGACCAGGCCGGTAGAATCATATTCGTAATTCTTGTTCGCGCCGTAGCCGACTTGAAAGTCCAACGTGTTTCCTTTCTTGAGCTGAAACACCGTGCTCGTAAAGCTGGCCCACTTAACGCCACCGTAGTAGTCGATTCTCCCAGAGAAGGCGCCCGTCTTTTCGTCGTTAGCCAGAATCCAAACGTCGGTGGTGGTGCCGGTGGCATGGTCATCGAGCGCGTAGAATTGACCACTTGCTTTGTAAGTTCCATCAGCCGGAGCGGTAAAGCGCACGACCGCATATTCGCCATTTAATCCGGGATGCAGGGCTAAAGCGTGCGGCGCGAAAGCGCCGGAATTAACTCCGCTCCCAGTAGACGGTACGGTGCGATTGGTATGACTAATCTGTGGAAACCCGCTCGCGTTGCACCAACCGAAGCGGAAGGGCGGATCATTAACCGGCGTCATCGCGAGAAAGAATTTATCGGTCAGAGTTTTTTTCCATCCGTAACTCCAGACTCCCGAAGGGTTCGCCGCATCAGGATTTGCGCAGTCGTTGAATTCCGAGGCCGCGTCCCAGGAAGAGATGGTGATCGAGGCAAAACTTGCCCTGGTCAGCAAGATCATTAGAGCGCAGCACATCGCTTTGATCCTGCGCCGAGCGGGAACGCCTCGATTGAGCCGGCTCCTTTGCGCGGGCTGAATCATACCGTTGCTCTTATCAATGCGGCTCCTCCGTGCATAGCCCCGGTCTTTGACGCTTGGCGCGCGAATTGTCAACATTCTCGAGGGAAACGAGATCGGATTGGGGAGTGCGGGCCCCCCGTCCGCTGAGTCAGGCGCCTCGCGCCCCCCAGGGGCCGGGACCGCAGCCAGCGGGCCGTATGATTCCGGAAATTTTTCGCGTGGCGCAAAAAACAGCGTGCGGGGGCGCCCGCGCTCCCCAATCACCCCACGCGCGATGGCCGATTCAACCAGGAGATGGAATCGCGCCGATCCAGCAAAAAGCCGCCCCGTCTGAAACGCGGCGGCTTTGCAAGTGGGGTGTGCTGGAGCGATTTAATGACCGACAGAGACGAGACGCGTCGCCGGTCTATCCGCCGCGAGCTGAGCGTTCACCTTCTGGATTTGGGCCGATTGCTCTTTGACACTAGCGGTAAGAGCTTCAAGCTCTTTCCGCTGCTCCGCGACCGTCGTTCCCAGTTGTTCGACCTTGCGGTGCTCTTTGAGGAACTCATTAAGCAGCATCGCGTCGACCGCTTCATAACGGATGCCATCGGGTTTGCCTTGTATGTCGTATTCTACCAAATCTCGACTTACTTTTTCCACTTGCTCTGCCACCAAGCCGAACTGAGGGGTTTTCTCTGGGTCCAATTCCTTTTTGTAACAGAACGTCACGGGCTGGAGTGAATAGACTGCCTCACTCGTCTTATCCATCGGTTTAATGGCTTCTTTGAAGCGAGCCGAAGACCCTGCCATTGTTCCCAGTTTTCCGGTGGAATCGACACGCACCGCCAGGGCTCTGCCAAAAACAGGTTCCTGATAGATGCCAGCGATATAAGCGGCCGTCTGACCTTGTGTGCCGCCTTGGACACCAATACGGGTTGTGTTGGACTCTCCGGCCACGCCGGAGTTACCGATATCGATATTGCTGCTGCCATTGGTAAGATTGATCCCAGCGGAGCTTCCAATACCGATGTTATTGCTTCCAGTATTGTTGAACATGGCATTATAACCTTCTGCGGTGTTGTTGCTCCCGGACGCGTTTAGCTGACTCGCGTTTCCGCCGACAGCGGTATTGTAGCTGCCATTGTTATAGTAGAGCGCCGAAGTGCCGGTAGCCGTGTTGAAGGTACCGGTAGAGTTCTGCGTCAACGCACTCAATCCTATGCCGACATTGAAATTGCCAGTAGTGTTCAGCTGCAACGCGGCCACGCCGACAGCAGTGCCGTCGATTGCGGTGGTATTTGACTGCAGCGCAGTCTTACCCACAGCCGTGTTGTTGTAGCCTTCGGTGTTTGAGACGAGAGTCTGCGAACCGATAGCCGTATTCTGGATGCCGCTCGTATTACTAAATAGGGCATCGAAGCCGATCGCCGTGTTATCCGCGCCGGTTGGTGTCGTCGTCGCGCTATTGCCAAAGTAGGTGTTATCACCTGAAGCACACGGGATGCTGTTACATGTGGCATGCGCCTGTGGCGAAACCGCTAGGCAGACCGCCACGAGTGCCGCCGGCACGAAAACGCGCCCTCGAGGCAAACGTTCACTCAGCTTTCTAACTATCCGATTTTTGTTTCTATTGTACATATATGTAAGGTGTTTGCCCCGATGCTTTTGCTTTGTTTGTTAGCATCGGATTTTCCAGGGGCTTAGAACCGGCGCTAAATTTCAGACCTTTTTTTCAAAGATTTGGTTGTTTACTATTCCTTCATGTTTTTTTGCCCGGCGTTGCAAAGAAACGGGAATGGATGTGCAAATGTGTTTGCCGTATCGACCTTTTGCACCTCTTCCGCGACCAGACCAAACTGCGGGACTTCGGCTGACGTTTTTGCCGACAGCCTCGGCGCAGCCATTTCGATGAGTTTCGGCATGGATCGGCCTCTACCTCCTTTTCCGGCGCGAAACGCTGCCGTCCCGGTCGGCGAGTCTACGCTGCGGAACACTGTTTTCATGGTTCTGACCAGTGTTCTGACCCTTTATCTTTCTCTTCAGGCCTTCCGGGAGTCGAATGGGACGACTCCCGGAGGCGATAGCTACTCCACCCAGTTACGGGATGCTGTGATTCTTGTTGGCACTGGCGGCCTTACTGTCCGGTTTGTCGACCCGACCGCTCAGATTGATATCGTCGCGGAAGTTGGAGCCTGTGACCAGCTGACCGTTGGCAGCCTTGATCTGGTTAACGTCGGTATTCTTGACCGTGCGATCGGCGTTCGCGTCCCCAATGAGGAAGCCGAACACCACATCGTCGAACCCGCCATCGCCACCCACATTTGAAACCTCGATGGTCACGTTCTGTTGATCAGCCACTTCAGTGAGCGGGACGCGCATTTCGTTCCCACTAAAGGTCGGGACACCCGCCGTGGCCGTGCCGCTAACGATGGTGGCGTCACCGGAAGTAACGGGGTCGTCAAAGGTGAAGACAGCCAGATAGTTGCCCGAGCCATTGCGGTCTTCCACTCCGGAAGTGCCGGTGAGCGGCATTTCGACGTCGAAGGAACCGGCCGCCCCGTGGGTCAGACTCGAGCTCGCACCTATTATTATGCGCTTGCAATTCGAGGTGAAAGAAAGGTTTCTGGAACAACAGATCTCCAGATTGGCCGAGTGGATCGTGAGCGTGTAAAAGACAGTTTCGCCGGATGCGACCGGTGAAATGACGGTCGTTATCGTCGTGGTGCCAAATGGCGGCACCGGAGTAGGCAGGGTGAAAAAGGCCGGTGTCGCCGTCTTGCTGGGATTGGAAGGGACAACCGCTGCGTAGTAGAGCGTGTAAGCCTCCAGGTTTTTAAGTGTGACCGTCAGCTGCACCTGGCCATTCGGCAGGCATTTGACAACCTGCGATAGCACTTCGAAGCATTCCGGTATCGGGACGCATAACTGTCGCGAACAACACGTCGAGCCATCTGTCGCGACCAAAGCGATATTAAAGCACGCTTGCACCCCAGGTTGGGCGCCGTTCAGGGTGAGAGTGAACGTTTGGCTGGTCTGGCCCGGCAGGAGCGGCGGCGACAGGAGAATTGTCTGCGGAGTGATCGAAGTAACTCCACTCACCGGAAGGATCACGATGGTACTGGCAGACTGGTTCGAATGATTGGTGACCGTGAATTGGTATGTATAGGGGGCACCTGGCATGGAGGGTGTGACGACGGTGCCGTTGATCTCACAATCGGGACAGGGAATCTCAACGTCGCCGATTTGGGTTTTGTTCGGAGTGGAGACGTCGCCGTTTATGTCAATCAAGATGCTGTTCAAGATACTCCCTCCACTCGCCGGAAGTCCCTGAAGGCCGTAAATATAGTCATTAAATGCATAGTGGAGCGCATCGCCAGTGACCCAGACACGCCCCCCCGCCCCGAAGTCGTAGTCGACCCCACCCGCAGAACTTGTTGTGGCAATTGCCGGCTCTCCAATGTTGAAGACATTGCCCGTCGGAATCCAACTAGTGCCGCTCAGCATATATTCCAAGGCACGCGATACGTGCGCACTGGGGGTTGAATCACCATACATAGATCTTTCCGCAAGCAACATCGTGCCTGTCGGGCCGAAACTGATGTCCGAAACGGGGCTGGAATAGATGTTGTCAATCGGCGGCACACTGATTTCCAAACGATCGGTCCCAAGAACGAAGGCACCACTGCTACTCAGAGCGATAGACCAGATCTCATTCGCATGCGCTGGGTCGGGTCGGCTCTGATCTTCCCACCACACCGCGTAGTAAAGTCGCCCTTCATGTGCTTGCAGTCCCCAGATTCTACGACCGAGAGCCGTAAAGGGTGTCATAGGGTCGTCGGGAATGGCCGCCGAGGGTGGTTGCGCAGTCGGGAGATTAACGCCGTGATTCCAGGTGCTCAAAGTGTTACCGGCAAGATCCAGCCGATAAATGATCCCGTCGTCAATATTACTCACATAGAAGTTCTTATGAGTGCAGTCGTAGGCGATGTTTCCCAATCCCGCCCCGGGGAGGGTGGCGGGGGATTGTGGTAGAGTTTTGAAAAGTGTGATGGCCCCCGACCCGCTAGCAACCTTGTAAATGTTCATCGCACTGTTAGTTGCAGTAGGATAAACGTCGGTAGTGTAGGCGGTGGTGGCGGTTACGTAGATATTGCCGGTGTCATCGAGTGTGACTCCAAAAATATCTCCTAGTTTATCTCGGCTCCAGGATAATGGGGCGAGGGGACCGTGATAAGCCGGAGGTGCGTAATTGGTATTCAGCGGAGCAGTCGCCTGGTTCTTAAGATCCTCCACAACTAGCACTGCGTCCGTTCCAAGGTCTGCGAAACATGTCGCGACCGCCACCCGGCCCGTGAAGACGCTCGCGTAGGCAGGATCTTCGAAATGCGGTTTCTCGCCGCAGCATTGTTGCGAGGCAAACACTTCCCCCTTTGGCGCGCCCAACCCTGAGGCTGGTGCGAGATCGTCCAGCCCCAGACCAATGTGAACCCCTTGCGTGAGCGTGTAATTCATCAGGTTGATATCATAAATGTCACCAAAGGTGCCTCCCACGACAAAGAGGTGTCCAAGGCCGTCCGAGGTGATACCATCCGCGCCTGGAATGGGAACCCACGTGTGAGTTAGGCCTAGATTCACCACGTTGTTAAGATTATTCGGATCGATCTGGTACACGGTATTGCCGTATAGGGAAGCGGCAAAAAGCATGTGACTAAACGAGTCGTAGGTCAACCCGTCGAGACTGGGAAGGTTTGTCGTTTGGCCCAAAATGACGCCCGTGACCGGGTCGATTTGAGCCACGTACTTTGCTGGTGGGTCTCCGGGATTTCCCCGGGTGCCCAGATTTGCGAACAAGTGTCCCGCGCTATCAAAGGCTATTCCTTCTGGATTAGGGCCAGCGGTTTGCGGCGGCTGCGGCACCAAGACCGTGCTCGCGTGCGTCGTTAAGTCAATTCGGACAATTCTCCCGCCGCAGAATTCACTTACGAGCATCGTCTGGCCGCCCGGTTCCAACGCGACGTCGGCCGGGCAGCCCCCGACACTCGCTATCGGTGAGTCGACCGTTGTGTTTGGATTGTAGGATCGGACCAATCCGGTGTTGATTGCCGTATAAATCACATTTCCCATCGTATCAAACATAAGGCTGTCGGGAGATTGCGGTGGCGGCGGCAGCTGCGGTGTCGTAAAATAGGGGGTCACGGAGTTATTAAGAGTGTCAATCTGGTAGATGGTGTCATTTGCACTGTCGGTAGCGTAAAGCAGCGTCCCAGGCGCACGCTCACTTCCGAATAGCAACAGACTTAATACCGCGACCGTAAGAGCGGCTGTTCTGGAGACGAAGATTAACGGTTTCCTCTTATGAGTGGATTGTCTTTTGTTCATATACGTATTTGCGATTGAGTTGTTGCTTATTCCTTCAGGATTTTTTGGGCGGCGTTGCAAAGAATCGGCGAAAGACGCAATCTTTTTTGGCGGAGCACAGCCATCCTGGCTGTGGGGACGACGGCCATCTTGGCTGTCGGTTCTATCGAAAGCAGGCAAAGACTCCTGCTGTCCACACAGGCTGGAAGCCTGTGCTCCGCCCGTCGCTCAGCCAGCGTTACCTGGCGTCGTCGGGAGCGAGCGAGGCGACGATCTTCTCGAAGCGCGGATTGCTTCGCAGATCGTCCCACATCGGAGATAGTCGCAGCTGGCCGAAGCTCAAGGTGCCGGGAATTTTTGTGACGGTCTCGAGCTGGTCGCAAGCGAGCGCGG
This sequence comes from Chthoniobacterales bacterium, assembly GCA_051003415.1. GTDB lineage: Bacteria > Verrucomicrobiota > Verrucomicrobiia > Chthoniobacterales > UBA10450 > Palsa-1392. The sequence goes on from JBPCLI010000140.1 coordinate 16,965, forward strand.
GTTCGCCCGTCCAGGCATAGATGATAGCCAGAAATTCAATCATGTGCGCGCCATTGATCGGATCGCGGCTGACCGGGAGCATTTCGACCGCGCGGCGGCCTTCCCGGATGGCTTCCGACTTTCGCCCCAGTCCGGCATCGATCAGACCGAGGATGCAGAGCGCGGGCGCAAAGCCCGGCTCGCCTTCCACCATGCGCTCCTGTTCTGCGCGCGCGTCACTAAAAGAGCGTTGCGCTCCAAGCGGATCGCCTCGCACTTTCGCGGCCAATCCTTCCCAAAAAATCCTCCGCAATTGGAGCGCGTCCGGCCCGAAGCTGCCATCACCGAGCGCGGCGAGCGCGCTTCGCGTGGCGGCCTGGTCGCGTTCGCAAAAGCCGAGAAGAAGCGACGCGCCCGCGAGATCACGCGCGGCGACGGGATTGCGAGCTAAAATTGCAGCCACCAGCTGATGCAGCGGGCGGATGTCGGCCCGCCAATTCAAATCGACCTGGGCCCGGGCGAGGCTTAGCTCGATGTTATCGGGAGCGATTTGCAGAGCCCGGTCAAGAACGATTGCGGTGTCGGCATAGCGCCGCAGCAAGTTATAGGAAATCGAACTCTGTTGGAGGATATCGACATTGCGCGGATCGAGCGCGAGCGCGTTTTCAAATTCCCGCGCTGACTCGTCCCATTTTCCCTGCCGCCGATAAATGTAACCGGCAAGGGTGAAGACGCCCGGATGATTAGGCAAAGTGCGGCGCGCGATCTCGAGCTCGGCGAGCGCCGGCTCGTAGGCGAGGTAGCCTTGGTAAAGATGCCGCGCGCGGGCCAGGTGGGCCTCGCCTGCTTCGGGCTGCAGCTTCAAAGCCGCATTAACCGCCGCTTCGCCTAACGATAAGCGCGGCGGGGTGTGATCGAAGCCGAGGAAGTAAAGAGCGTCGTGGGCCTTCGCCATCTGGCAGTAGGCGAGGAGAAAATTCGGATCGCGCGCCACCGCCTCGGCGAGAAATTGCGTCGCCTCGAGCAGGTTCTCCTTCCCGCGAGGGCTGAAGGAGGTGTCGCTCAGAAGCGCCCGTGCCCGGGTATAAAGATCGAACGCGGCCACGTCGTGGGTCAGTGGTTGCTCGATCGCGGTTTTTTCCTGCGGCGCTATTTTGACGCCCAACTGCCCGGCAATCGTTTGCGCAATTTCGCTCTGGATGGCTAAGAGATCGTCAATCGGTCGATCGTAAACCTGGGCCCATCGGTGCAGGTCGGTGCGAGCATCAATCAACTGCGCGCTGATGCGCACTTTTCTGGCGGCGATGCGCACCGTCCCTTCCACCACATAAGCCACGCCGAGTTGCCCGCCGATCTCGCGCATGTTGCGCGGTGCACCGCGCCGGTATTGCATCACGCTCGTCCGGCTCACCACCTTCAACTCGGCGATGTGCGAAAGATCGGTCAGCAGTTCGTCCTGCACGCCGTCCGCGAAATTGGCGCTCTCCTTTTCATTGCTCAGATTTTCAAAAGGGAGCACGGCGATGCTCTTCTCGGGCACGGCTACGATCGGCTGGGTCGCCGGGCGAGAGAGATAAACATAAAAGGCCAGAGCAAGCGCCGCGAGCGCCAGGCCCGCACTCGCAAGGGCCGGGACGCGAGCGCCGCGGCGCGGCATCACCTGTAGCCGCGCGGCGATCTCGTGCGCAGCGGGTCGCGCGGCAGGTTCGGTGGCCAACATCGAAACCAGGAGAGCGATGAAGGGCGAAGGCACCCGCGCTGCCTTCAGTTGCGCGATGGGCGGCCCAGCGGGCTCCCGATCGATGACCGGCAGTTGACCGGTGAGCAAATACCAAAGGGTCACACCTAACGAATAAATGTCGGAGCGCACGTCGACTGGGGCGCGGCGAAGTTGCTCCGGGCTGGCGAAAGCGGGCGTGCCCAGAAATCCGCCGTCCGTCAGCAGGCGCGCATCGGGAGTCGCGGCGAGCGCCTTGGCCAAACCAAAGTCGATGATCTTAATCGCGATCTTTTCCGGCTGATCGCTGGCCGTGATCATGACGTTACCGGGCTTCAGGTCGCGATGAACAATCCCGTGCTTTTCGGCGACGCTCAGGGCCGCCACGATCTGCCGCGCGATCTCCACAACCGTTGGCAGTTGAAGCGGCCCGCTCCTGCCAACACGTTCCTCGAGGGTTTCTCCATCGATATATTCCATTGCGCAAAAGCATTGGCCGGTTTCCTCGTCAATCCCGAATTGGTAAACGGTCGCGACGTTGGGATGGTGCAACGAGGCCGCCGCGCGCGCCTCACGCACGAAGCGCTCGCGCGCTTCCGAGCCGTGCAGGGCGAACTGCGCGTTGATGATTTTTAGCGCCACTTTGCGGTCCAGCGAGACGTCCCGCGCGCAGTAGGTGATGCCCATCGCTCCGCGACCCAGAATGCGCGGTTTCCCATCCTCGTGCCGCTCAAGGCGATAAGTGCCTAACGAATCTGGAACTTCTTCGGGGTCCGAACGGTCCGGTTCGCCCAGGCCGGAGCGGAGAAAACAGGCGAGGCAAACAAGATCACCTGAGGTGGTCGTTTCGAGGCGGGTGCCGCAAGTCGCGCAGACGACCGCGTTCGGAAAGGGCGCGGGCACGGTTTCGTTAGGATTGCGCGATGACTTGAAAAAGGTAGCGCAGCTCGTCGTCGACGTCGGCGGGATCAAGCACGGTTCCGCGGACCTCCTCACGCAGGATCGCGCGGCAGCGGGCGCGCAGACGCGCCACGTCGCTCCGCAAAGTGACCGCGCTCCGACGCAGTCGTGGCGAGAGTTCCTGATACGGAATGGCTTCTTCGCCGACGCCCGTGAGATACGGGCGCAACCCATCGAAGAGAGCCGTCCTTCCGGCGAGTTCGCATTCCCGAGCGAGCCGCTCGAGCGTTTGCCGGAAGAGCGCCGCAGCCCATTCGCGATCGAAAAGGGCGGTCGCGCTCCAACTCCCAGCGGTCTGCACCTGCGCCTCGACTTCGGCGATCGTGTGCTCGTCGAAAAGCTCGTGAATATGTCCGCCGGCCCGCTTCTGGCGCTGGGCGCTGGCGCGGGAATTCGCCAGGAAATGCTTAAGCGCGCCGAGCAGAAAAGAACGAAACCGGCCTTTCTCGCGGTCCGCACGGCGGTAGGAGCGATCGCGAATCAGCTCCGCAAAAAATTCCTGGGTGAGATCCTGCGCGTCCTCGAAGCCCACTCCTTCGCGCCGCAGGAAAAGGTAGAGCGGCCGCCAGTAAATTCGGCAGAGATGGGAGAGCGCCTCCGCGCCGGCGTGCGATGAAAGTTGCGAATCTCCGGCCGCGAGGACCAACGTCCAGCGGGTAGAGGCGAAAGTATCCGCCGCCGGGTTGACCTCGACGAAACCAGGTTTCATTCCAGTTTTTTACTCGATCTGCCGCGGAAAAAGCAACCTATTCCGTACGAGGCGGATCACCCGGGCCGAGGCAATCGTCGCTTCTTTTCATCGTCTTGTAATTCTCGCCGCTGTTTTGCTGGATGCTGATTTCACCGCTTTGGATAAACTCTTGAGGGGCTGCGCTGCAATTTCTGTACGCGAGTAGCTTTCGTTTCTTCCAGTAGAGGCTGGGAGTTTGCGTTCGAGAGCTGGCCACAACCACGTAGTCGTCGATTGAGGCGAAGAGGGCCTAATGGTCTTTGAAGTTAAACCGAAGCGCGCGATGCAAGCGCGAAGGCAAGGCAGGCAAATGGCTGCGCTCGATCAGGAAGGTGATGACGCCGGCGAGCTCTTTGTAGATGTAATTGCGGTTGACCGCGCCCTGAAGGTATTGCTCGCCGCTGCTTCCGCCGGTGCCGACCCGGGTGCCAATCATGCGCCGGACCATTTGCAGGTGGCGATAGCGAAAGGTGGCCAGTTGTTCGTCGATCTCGATGAGCGAGTTGAGGAGGGCAAAAGGAAGACGAAACATTGGCTCGTCGCGGTAAAGCATGATGAAGAGCGCGGCACGCAAAGCGGTTGGCCGAAAGGAGCCCCAGCCGGTCTTGAAAAAGATGTCGTCGAACTTTCCGAGCAGATCAGGTTTGTCGTCACGCTCGGAGAGGCTCTGCTCGTAAAGCAGGCGGTAACGGCTCCAAAACGGAGAGTGTCCGGAGGGTGGCGCTGGGTCGTTAGGCGAATCCTTCCAGTCGCGCCAGAATTCCTCCTCGAAGAAAGGCATCCTTTCGAGCCAGTTCTCGGTCAGTTCGAGGATGCTGGGCTTTTGTTCGAACTCGGTGATCTCGGCGAAATCCTGCTGGTTAAAGCCGCCCAGCTCGGTGTGCTTGTAGTAGTCGGGCCGGAAACGGTTCTCCATTTTCAGGCCTAACGACGCCTCGATTTCGCGGAATTGTTTGCTCTGGAACCCAGAGGCGCCGTGGAGCAGATCGCGGAACTCGAGAAAATCGAGCGGGGTCATCGTCTCGAGGACGTCGACCTGGTGGTTGAGGAGCTTCCAGATTTCCACCACACGTTTAAAGCGGTGCACGACTACGTTCATGTCGGGGCCGTCATCGTCCGCGGCCGGCTTGCTCAATACTTCGCCGCAGGCCGTGATCTCGTGCAGGATCTGTTTGAACCAAAGCTCGTAGGCCTGGTGGATGATGATGAAAAGCATCTCATCGTGCGCGATGAGCTTCCCCTCGCGCAGGCTAAGCGGTTTCTGCAATTCGAGCAGCCTTTCGATCCCGAGGTAATCACCGTAATATTGCGGCGTCCGCTCGTGATTCATCGGGCATTCCATCGCCGCAGTCTCGCGCACTTCGACGCCGGGCGTCAATCGCGCGGGTGGCGCCAGCGGTCACACGGTCGCCTAACGAAATCCGATTTGTCTTTTCGGAGGCGGCTCGGGAGGCTTCATTAATTCGCGAATGGCATCGAAGACGACACGGAACTGCGCGTCATACTTTGCTTCGAGCGCTTCCAGTTTGCGGGCCAGATCGGCGTTGGAAAGGAGCATCTGGCGCAAGCGGACAAAGGCACGCATGATCGCAATGTTGACCTATACTGCGCGCTTGCTTCGCAGCACACTGGAGAGCATGGCCAGGCCCTGCTCGGTGAACGCCATCGGTATAGCGCCGCCGAATTTTCCCCGGCTTGGTATCACAGTTTGTGATACCAGCAGGTCGATTTCCCCCTCGACCAGCTCGAACATAAAATCTTCCGGGAAGCGGTTGCGGTTGCGTCAGACCGCTTGTTTGAGGGCGCGGGTTTCCACGCCGTAAAGCGCGGCCAGATCGTAATCGAGCATGACCTTCTGGCCACGGATGAGATAAATGCTGCGTTCAACTTGAACCGCGAGCGCGCTCTCGCTCGTCATCGCCGCCGCCGGCCAAAGGAATAGCCGCGATGAGTCCGGCCGCCGCCGATGGCGCGTTTGCCCCCGGCCGGCTCGGGCTCGAAGAGGACGGTGTAGATGTAGGGGAAATTCTCGATCTTGAGGCGCGGAATTTTTTGACCAATGAAGCGCTCGATCGCCTGCAGGGCGGGCAATTCCTCGCCGTTCATGAGGGTAAAGGCGTCCCCTACTTTTTGCGCGCGGCCGGTCCGGCCGATGCGGTGCACGTAATCCTCGGGATGCTCCGGGACGTCGTAATTAATGACGTGGCTGACGCCGGCGATGTCGATGCCGCGCGCCGCAATGTCGGTCGCGACCATGACTTCATACTTCCCGCTCTTGAATCCTTCCAGCGCCTCGACCCGCTCGCGCTGGGTGCGATTGGAATGGAGGACGGCGACGGAATGCCGCGCTTGTTTGAGCTGGGATGCGATACGATCGGCCCCGTGTTTGGTCCGGGAAAAAATGAGCGCGCTGTCGAAATTGGTGCGCTCGAGCAAGGCCATGAGCAGATCGAATTTTTGTTCGGCGGCGACTGGATAAACGGCGTGCGTCACGGTCTCAGCCGGCGCACGCCGGACGCCGATCTCGACCACTTCTGGTTCGCGCAAAACCCAGGCGGCGAGCCGCTCGATCTCGGGCGGCAGCGTGGCGGAGAAAAGGAGCGTCTGGCGATCGGTCGAGATCTGTTCGACGATCCGCCGGACGTCGGGGAGAAAGCCCATGTCGAGCATGCGATCCACCTCGTCGAGGACGAGAATGTTCACGTCGCGGAAATTCATCGCGCGCTGCTCGAGCAGATCGAGGAGCCGGCCGGGCGTGGCGCAGACAATGTCCGTGCCGGCGGCCGCTTCTTCTTTTTGTTTGCCGTAGCCGACGCCGCCGTGCACGACCGAGACGCGCAAATCGGTGAAACGCCCATAATCGCGAAAGGCCGTCTCGACCTGGGCCGCGAGTTCGCGGGTCGGCTCGAGGACGAGGCAGCGAAACGCGCCGTGTTGGGCGAGCAGAGTCATGATCGGTAGGGCGAAAGCGGCCGTTTTACCGGTCCCGGTCTGCGCGGTGCCGATTAAATCTTTACCGGATAAAATGATTGGAAATGCGCGGAGTTGGATCGGCGTCGGCTCGGAAAAGCCCATCGCCTGTGTTCCCCGCACGACTTCCGGGGAAAGCCCGAAGTTGTTGAAAGACACAGGTGTAAACAGTAGATCGGTTAGGCCGAGAAGCAACGCGAGTTCTCGCTTGCGAGGGGCTTCGCATCGATCAGGATGACGGCGCATGGAACCAAAAAAGCTGCGGATTTTTGTCCTCGCCGATACCCACGATCACCTTCCGGCAAATCTCGAATCGCTCGCGGACGGGGCTGATGAAATCTGGCATCTCGGCGACGTTTGCGCGCCCAGTTTACTCGTTAGTCTCGAAAATCTCGGGCCGCCGGTCACGCTCGTGCGGGGCAATTGCGATGAGAACTACAACTGGCCATTGACGATCGACCTGACTCGCCACGGTCTGCGTTTCCGCCTCGTGCACATTCCTCCGGATCGCGCGCCGGAGCGGATCGATGTTCTGCTCCATGGTCACACACATGTGCCGCGGAACGAACGCAAAGAAGGGGTTCTTTTTCTTAACCCCGGCTGCGTCACACGCCCGAATCGCGGCGCGCCCGCCAGTGTGGCACGCCTCGAGATCGCGACGGATGGCGCGCTGAGTTGGAGCCTAACGAGACTGCGCCTCTAACTTACCGGGTTGCCGCTGTTACAGATAGGCGGCGGCGATTTTTTCCGCGTGCATCACCCCAATGTCCGCGAATCGAACCGGCTCGCGGACGAACTGCCAGATGGTCGTGACAGTGGCGAGGACGAGCAGCAGGTAGACCAATACTTCGACGAGTCCGCGTTCTTTCTCCTCGGAATCAATCAGCATTTGATAGGTGTTTTCTTCGTGAACGGGCTTGGCTTGGATCGGATTTGTCATGGTGTCCTTCTTCCTTGAACACCACTTCCCTATGCAGGCACCATGCCAACGGATTAGGTTAGGCGTAAACCAAACGGGAGATTGAGATTACGACAACCAGCCAAGAGGCGCCCCCGCCACCGATGTGCCGGTGGCGGGATACAATGGTGCCGAAAACGGGACGCAAGAAGACCTATTCTTCCGCGTCTTTTTTATTCTCGTTAGGCTCGCTCTTCCTGGCCTTGCTCGTTGTCTTTTTTTCGGCGGCGGGAGATTCGTCTTTCGCGGACTTGCGCTTCTTGCCTTTTTCCGCGGTCGCTTCCTCGACTACGACCTCAGCGGCATCGACCCACTCGAGGAAGGCGACGGGAGCCGCGTCGCTTTTGCGCTGGCCGAGTTTGATGATGCGGGTGTAGCCGCCTTTGCGATCCGCGCTCCGTGGCGCGATGTCGTCGAACAATTTTTTGACCGCGCCTTTCTGACGGAGAACGGCGAGGGCGGTGCGGCGCGCGTGGAGCGAGCCGTTCTTGCCTAACGTGACCATCTTTTCGGCCAGGGGCCGGACCGCCTTGGCCTTCGCGAGGGTGGTTTTGATCCGTTGATGCTCGATCAGACTGCAGACCTGGTTGGCGAGAAGCGCCCTCCGATGCTCGGCGGTGCGCCCCAGTTTGACGGTTTTGTTTTGATGCCTCATAGCTGCTTCTCCCGGCGAAAATTTCCCCTAACGATTTATTCCTCGTCCGCGCCATTGGCGCCGTCGACGTTGATCGGGATCTCAACGAGACCCGGATCGAACTTCTGGCCCAGCCCGAGACCGAGCTGGAGGAGTTTGTCCTTGATCTCGTTGAGCGATTTTTTGCCGAAGTTGCGATACTTCAGCATCTCGGCCTCGGTCTTCTGCGCGAGCTGGCCGACGGTCGTGATGTTGGCGTTGTTCAGGCAATTGGCGGCGCGCACGCTGAGCTCGATTTCGTTTACGCTCATGTTGAGCAGCTTCTTCAGCTTGACGTTCTCTTCCGAAACACCGGCCGGTGTTTCGTCGAATTCGATCACGTCTTCGTTGAAGTTGACGAAGACATCGAGGTGATGGCGCAGGATTGCCGAGGCCTGGAGGAGGGCTTCGTCCGGGGTAAGACGGCCATCGGTCCAGACTTCGAGGATGAGCTTGTCGTAATCGGTCCGCTGACCGACACGGGTGTTTTCGACCGCGTATTTCACCCGAGTAACGGGCGAAAAGATGGAGTCGATCGGGATCAGGCCGAGCGGCTGATCGGGACGCTTGTTCTCGTCGCCGGTGGCAAAACCGCGGCCGACGCGGACATCGAGTTCGGCTTCAAATTTGTGCTTCTTATCGAGGGTGCAGATGACCTGCTTTGGATTTAGCACCTCGTAACCCTGGACGAGCGTGATGTCGCCCGCGGTGATTTCACCTTCCTTGTTCACCGTCAGGGCGAGTTTACGCGCCTCGTGATCGGTGGCCTTGAATTTCACCCGCTTGAGGTTGAGCACGATGTCGGTCACGTCCTCGACCACACTGGGCAGCGTGCCGAATTCATGCTGGGCGCCGGTGATTTTCACCGCCGTGATGGCAGCGCCTTCGAGCGAGGAAAGCAAAACGCGGCGGAGCGAATTCCCGACGGTGTGGCCGTAGCCGGCTTCAAAGGGCTCGGCGACGAATTTCGCGTAAGTTTCAGTGGAGGAAGCCTCGTCTTTCACGAGGGTCTTCGGCATTTCAAAACGACCGTAACGAACTGACATAGATTAATAGTGGAAACCGGAAAGACACTCTGACCGAAATCCAAACTCCTAAGCGCCGGGTTCCCCCTGGCGAGTACGGCTCCCGCCATGAAACGAGACCCCAGGGACCAACGGCGCAACGTGTTAAAAACTCGCAGCGGGACGTGGAATGAACACCATCACGCCCGCAATGCAAGTGCGCGGGCTAACTCTCCAAAACCGTATCCGGAAGCTCGTTCCGATCGTCCGGCCGCCGCGGGAAGTGCGCCGCCAGAAGCTGGCCCGTTTCGCGGATCGCATGCACGACCGCGTCGGTGAAGTTTTGCGCCTGGAAATGCGTCTGCATCGCCCCGGTCAGAGTCTGCCAAAAAGGATCGCCGCACCGTTCGTGCACCCCTTTGTCCCCGACGACCGCGAACTTCTGCGCGCGGGGCGCGACAAAGATGAGGACCGCGTTGCGTTCGCGGGTCTGGGTCATGCCAAGACGCTCAAATTGTTCCCGGGCGGCGCCGACCGGATCGGCCACATCGCCATGTTGCACGAAGACGCGAATCTCACCCGAGGTCGTCGCTTCGGCGCCGGCAATCGCTTTGCTGACGCGCTCGTGTTCCAGCTTCTCGATGAATTCTTTTGTTCGCATGATTTACCAGCTCGACCCCGCACCGCCGCCGCCGAAACTTCCGCCGCCGCCGCCGAAGCCGCTGAAACCTCCGCCGCCTCCACCGGAACCGCCGCCGCCGCCGAAGCCGCCGATGTAAGGCCCGCCCCAGCCGCTATAGCCGTAGCCGCGCCTCTTCTTGCGACCAAAACGCGAGGCAATGATGAAAATGATGATGATCAGGAAAAAAATCAGCCCGACCGGAATCGGCGACGAATTCCCACCTTCCTCTTTGCGGGTTTTGCCGGTGCCTTTGTATTCCCCGCGCACCGCCTGCATCATCGCGGCCACGCCCGCCTTTAGGCCACCGGTGTAATCCTCCTTTTTGAAATACGCCGCGATCAGGTTGTGCGTGATGTCGAACGCGGTCGCATCCGGGAGCGCGCCTTCGAGCCCGTAACCGGTCTGGATAAACATCTGGTGATCGGCCACGAAAACGAAAAGGACGGCGCCGTTGTTCTTCCCTTTTTGCCCGACGCCCCAGGTCTGCGCGATCCGCTGGGTGTAATCGGCCACATCGGATTCGCTCTGCATCGAGCGATAGATCGCGACCAGGAGTTGCGTCGAGGTGTCGCGTTCAAATTGCGCGAGCTGCTCGTTCAAGTCCGCGGCCGCCGTCTTGTCGACCACGCCCGCGTAGTCGTTGAAATAGCGATCCGGCTTCGAAGGCATGGTCTCGGCCCGGAGCGCGACCAGCGTCCCCGCAAAAATTGCGAGGCCGACGATTAGCAGAAGCAATCTCCTCATCACAAACCTCGGATCCTCGCGGGCCGAGGGCTCGAAGTTACGGCGTAGGCGCGGCAGTCGCAGCGGGAACCGCCGGGGCCGGCGTGTTGAAGTCAAACTTCACACCGGGCGCCTTCTCGCTCCCGGCCTGGGCGGCGAAGAAAGGACGCTCCTTAAAACCGAACATCTTGTTCAGCATGTTGGTCGGGAATCTTTGCATGTAAGTATTGTACTCCTGGACGGCGGCGTTGAAATTATTGCGCTCGACTGAGATTCGGTTCTCGGTCCCTTCAAGCTGCGCTTGGAGCGCTTGGAAGGCTTCGGTCGCGCGCAGCTGCGGATAATTTTCGCTCACCACCAGGAGGCGGGAGAGCGCATTGCTCAATTGGCCTTGCGCGGCTTGGAACTGCTCAAGCTGCGCGGCATCTGTCGGCGCCTTGTTCGGGTCCAGCTTCACCTGGCCGACGCTGGCGCGGGCGTTCGTCACCTCGGTCAGAGTCGACTTCTCAAAGTTGGCCGCGCCTTGCACGGTGCTGACGAGATTTGGAATCAAGTCCGCGCGGCGTTGATAGACCGATTGCACGTCGGCCCATTTCTTGTTCACGTTATTCTCCAGCGTGACGAGCTGGTTATAACTCCCGCAGCCGGTCAATCCAAAGAGAGTGATGGTGGCCAGGAGCAGGATGCCGCATCGAAGAGCAAGTATTTTCATAGGTGAAGATTAAGCGGCTAAGATCGCCGGATTAACCTGAAAGTCACGAGGCAATCGGCTTGCCGGACGAGTTCGTTAGGCAGGAGCCGCGCGCTGCTCTAGGAAATTATCGGAGGCGGAGTCGGGGCGCATGCCGGGGGCCGCCAGCGGGCGCGCCGGCGATCAATTAACAGATGCCGATATCCCGGACCCCTGCGGGTTCCCGTCGTGTCGGCCACGTCAACCTCATTAGGAAGCCAAAAAATGCAAAAACAGTTAACCAAACAAATGTTACTCTCAGACGCCTGTCTTGTCGCAGCGCTTCTTTTTTCCAGCACTGCAGCCTTCGCGCAGACCTCCTCCAGCAGTCCCGATATGACTCCAGCAACCGGGAGCATGACGGGAAGCAGCAGCAGCAGTATGACCGGTGATAACACCAACTTAATGCTCGGCTCGAAGATCATGAACTGCCATGTGAAGAACCAGCAGGGCGAGGAGCTCGGCACGATCAGCAACCTGGTGGTCAATCCCAATACCGGTCACATCCGCTATGTGGTGGTCAGCAGCTCCGGTAAAAAAGTCGCTGTTCCGTGGAACGCATTGACCGCGAAGAACACGGAAAACGGGCAAACGCCTCATTTCGTGGTCAACACGACCAAACAAAAAATGGCCGGTGCGCCGAAGTTTGACCCGAACAATCTCTCGAGTCTCTCCAATCGCACCGCGGAAGAACCAATCTTCACCTATTATGAACTCATCTGGTTCCCGGATGTGCAGAGTCCAGAGGAACAGAAAGCGAGCGGCAGCAGCACGTCCTCCACGGGCGGCTCCAGCCCTTATGCCACCGCGACCCCCTCCGGTGGCACGACTCCCGACGGCGGAAACATTCCCGACAGCACGATGCCAACCACCGGCTCTACTCCTGACGCGTATCCTACCGCTACCGCCAGCCCTCGCTAATTAAACGAGGTTGGTTGCCGGTCTCCGCGGCCGCGCTCATCCGGGCGGGGTCGCGGGGACGAGCCGTGGCGAATACAGTTCAGGTCGCGCTCGACTCCGCCTCTTCGGCGGCTTCTTTTTGTTCCTCCGGCGCCAGATCCGGTGTCGCTGCCGGCGCCTCCGTAACCGGCGCTTTTGGCAGCTCGCGCCGCTTCAATTCCTCGGAATTGGGCAGCTCGTCGAGATTGCGCAGGCCGAAGCGCTCGAGGAAAAATTGCGTCGTCTCGTAGAGCAACGGCCGGCCCGGCACCTCGGCGCGTCCGGCGATTTTGACCAGACCGCGCTCCATCAAAGTTTGCAAGACGCTATCGATCGCGACCCCGCGTACCGCCTCGACATCGGCCCGCGTGATCGGCTGGCGATAGGCGATAATGGCGAGCGTCTCGAGGGAGGGCGGGGTGAGGCGGGCCGGTTTCGCGGCCGGGAAAAGCTGGCGGACCCACCGGGCAAATTGCGCTTCGCTCGCCAGTTGCCAGCCTTCCGCTTTCTCGAGGAGTTGAAAAGCGCGCTGCTGCTCGACGTATTCGAGTTTCAATTGCTCGAGCGCAGCGGCAACCTCGGCCTCGCTCGTTTTGGCAAATTCGTTAGAGCTAAGTTCGTCCTCGGCCCCGGCTCCCTTGATCGCGGCAACCAATTCGCGCGCGGTCAGCGGTTTTTGCGCGCTGATCAGGAGTGCTTCGACGACTTGGGTAAGGATCATGAAGGCGCACTAGAAAAGCAGGCGGCGGGGTTGCGCGCAAGAGAAGCGACGCATTTGTAGACGCTTCGCTCTGCGAAGCGCGGCGGCGGTGAATTCTCCCTGCGAGGTAAGCGCCGCATCCTCCCGCGCTGCGCAGAGCGCAGCGTCTACAAGCCGATCGCCACCTCGATCGCGCGCGCGATTCCGTCTGCCTGCCGGTCAATTTGCGCCTGATCGCGGCCCTCAATAAGGAGGCGAATTTTGGGTTCCGTGCCGGAGTAGCGCAGGAGCACGCGGCCGCGGCCGCTCAATTCCTTTTCTGCGGATTGGACGAGCTTCTGCACCTCCGCCAATTTCTCCAGCGGCTGCTTTTCTTTCACCCGCAAGTTGCGCTGCGCCTGTGGATATTTCGTCAGGCACTTTTTCAATTCGCTCAAAGGCTTCCCGCTCGCCTGCATGATGCGCAGGATTTGGAGCGCGCTAATGATTCCATCACCGGTGGTCGTGAAGTCCCGGAAAATCATGTGCCCGCTCTGTTCGCCACCCAGATTCAGGTTTTGCCGCACCATCTCTTCGATCACGTAACGGTCGCCCACTTTTGTCCGGATGACTTTCCCGCCATGGGCAGCGAGGGCTTCGTCGAGCCCGAAATTGCTCATGACGGTCGCGACCAGCGTGTCCTGCGCGAGCTGGCCGCTGCCTAGCAAATCGACCGAGGCGATGGCGAGAATTTCATCGCCATCGACCAGCTCACCCTTTTCGTCGCAGAGGAGAACGCGGTCGGCGTCGCCATCGTTCGAAATCCCGACCATGGCGCCATTTTCCCTAACGAGTCGCTGTATTTCCTCCGGGTAGGTGCTCCCGCAATTCGCGTTGATGTTGGTCCCGTTAGGCTGGTTGTGCGCCACGGTCAGTTCCGCGCCCAGTTCGCGCAAAATACAGGGGGTCGATTTGTAGCCCGCGCCGTTTGCGACATCGACCGCGATGCGCATTTTCTCAAGCGACATTTTTCTCGGAAAACTCGCTTTGGCGTATTCCACATAGCGCCCAAGCGCGTCGTCGATCCGGGTGGCGCGTCCGATTTTTTTGGCCGTCGGTCGGATGGAATCAATCTCGCCAGTGAAGACGAGCTGCTCGATCTTGCGTTCGATCTCGTCGTCGAGTTTGTAGCCGTCGTGCCGGAAAAATTTGATCCCGTTATCCTCATATGGGTTGTGTGAGGCAGAGAGGACGATCCCGGCATCGGCGCGCAACGAGCGCGTGATGTAGGCTACGCCCGGCGTAGGGAGCGGGCCGATCAGGAGCACGTCCACGCCTAACGACGTAATCCCGGCGACGAGCGCGTTCTCGAGCATGTAACCGGAGAGCCGGGTGTCTTTGCCGAGGACGATCTTGGGCCGCAAACCCGGCGGATGCGCCTGCGGATTGAGCGCGGTAAAGACGTGCGCGGCCGCCCGGCCAAGCTTAAGCGCGGTCTCTGCGGTGACCGGCTCGACATTCGCCACCCCGCGCACTCCATCGGTGCCAAAAATTTTTTTCGGCGTCATGGTTTGGCTCCGGCGGCAGCTTTCTCGCGGTCGTGATCGCTGAAGAAGACGCACTCGCCTTCCGGTCCGAGAAGCGAAGCCCAAGGCAGGAAAAATGTCTTCAGGTCGACACTCCGCAGGACGACCTTTGCCCAGTCTTTGTATTCACCTTTCGTGATGTCGCTAAGTTTGTTCTGCCCCCCGCTGATTGGTGTTAGATATAACGCGTCGACCGGGCCACCCAACGCCTTGTAGTCATTCAACTCGTTAAGATGGGCGAGCGTGTCCGGCAGCCAGACGGAGTGCCGGTCAGCGTACCAGGCGACCGCCCAAGGCATGTCGGAGGCGATGATTTCATTCGGCTGCATCCAGGTATTAATCAGGGCGATGTAGGGCGGCGCGTAGGGCGGCCAACGGACGATCGGTTTGGGACTCGCCAAGGTCAGATTGGAAATCATCGGCCAGGTGGACAAGACAAAAAGTGCCGTCAGAAATCCGAAGCGCGGGGAACGGCCGGCGATGCCGAGCCGGTTCCATTGGACGAGCAGGAAGGCGAGTCCGAAGGAGGTCATGATCGGGAGGAAAAGAAGATGCAACTGATTGGCCGCGACCCCCAGTTCTTCGTCGATGCCGTAGACCACCATCCCGCAAAACGCGCCTAACCAGAGCGCGAGAATCAGCCAGCGCGTGCTCGCCGTCGCCGCGTGCCGGAAAGGATGCAGGATCGCCGGGAAAAAAAACAGCGCCACAACGCTCCCGCCGAAGTAGCGAAAAAGGGCTCCCATTTGTTCCATCAGGTTGTCATTGATTTTCGCCCGCAACATTCCCGCATTCAGACTATGCAGATCGAAGACCAGGGACCGCATCTGTCCCGCTTCGCTCGCGCCAAGCTGGCCGAAGAGCGCGTAAAAGGCCACGCCCGCCGGATTGCCGCAGACCAGATAGTTTCGCAGCAACCACGGCGTGTAGAGAATCAAAACCGGCGCGACCAGCCAGGCCGCGGCACGCAGGCGCGGACGAAAATGCAGGATCACGAAAACGAGCGCGGCCAGACAAATCCAGATCGTTAGGGCATGAGACAAGGCGAGGAGACCGAAACCGAGGCCGGCTGCGCCGAGCCAGCGGAAGGAAGGTTTGTCCTCCGCCTGCGCCTCGATCGCCCGGACCAGCACATAGAGCGTGGAGTTGAAAAACAGGAGCAGCAGCATCTGCGGCAAACCGGAGAGCGAGTACTGCCAGAAGATGTCACCAAGCAGAACCATGATGCAGCTGAGGAACGCGACCTGCTGGTCAAAGAGACGGCGCGCGGTCAGGAAAAAAGGCACGAGCGACCCTAGGAAAAGAATCGTCGACATGAGCACGATCATTCGGTCGCCGAGATAAATCGTATCGCGTGACATCGCCGCGAGATGCGACCGCACCGGGAGGAGCGCGATCGCGTCGACGAGCGGCGGAAGCGGCGCGTTGTAGGTATCCGTCCAGATTTTTGCGGCGCCGTTCTTGCCGTGGCGCTGCAATTGCCCGAGCGCGAGCGGCCGGGCAAATTTCGTTTTCCAGAGATGCCCGTGGAGCATCTCGCGCCCGATCTGCGCCTGATCCATCGCCTGCGAGGTGGCGAGCCCGTGGAATTCGTATAGTAAAAAAAAGACCGCCAGGCCAACGACAAGCGCGAGCGCGAGGGCGCGGCGCATCCAGGCTACCGCCCAGCCCGCTTCCAGGGTGTGAACGAGACGTTGAACCGCGTCGGCGCTACCAGGCATCTTGAAAATCCGAAAATCTAACCACTCGAACTCGCTCCGGATTTCTCCGCATCCATTTCATTCAGCTTTCGATGAAGAGTGCGCCGGCTGATGCCAAGCTTTTTCGCGGCCGCCGTGACATTTCCCTTCGTCGACGCGAGCGCCTGCGTGATCAAACGCCGTTCGGTTGCGTGCAAATCGAGCGGGCTGGCCTTTTCATCGAAGGCGTGGGTGCGCGTGCCGGGTGCGGGCGCCGCTTTTCGCACCGCCGCGGGCAGATCGCGCAAGGTCACCTTCGCGCCCGTCGCCATGACAACCCCATGCTCGATGGCGGTTCGCAGCTCGCGGACGTTGCCGGGCCAGTCGTAGGCG
Organism: Chthoniobacterales bacterium; assembly: GCA_051003415.1. Lineage (GTDB taxonomy): Bacteria > Verrucomicrobiota > Verrucomicrobiia > Chthoniobacterales > UBA10450 > Palsa-1392. Next base: position 33,367 of record JBPCLI010000140.1, read on the forward strand.
AGGAGGGTATTCATGGCATCGGTCGTCACCTCGAGGAGCGGCTTTTCATTCGCCTTGCAGAAGTGCCGCAAAAAGGCGCGCACCAGAAGCGGAATATCTTCCTTCCGGTCACGCAGCGGGGGCATCGTGATCCTGACCACGTTGAGCCGGAAGTAGAGATCGTCGCGGAATTTCCCCTCGCTCACCAGGGTCTCGAGATTTTTGTTCGTCGCCGCGATGAGACGCACATCGGCGTGCATGGTCTGCGAGCCGCCGACCCGCTCGAAGGCGCGCTCTTCGCTCATGACGCGGAGAAGTTTGATTTGCGTCGTGGCGTCGATCTCGCCGATTTCGTCGAGGAAAATCGTGCCGCCATTCGCCTGCTCGAAGCGCCCGATGCGGCGATCGTGCGCGCCGGTAAACGCCCCGCGCTCGTGACCAAATAATTCGCTCTCGAGCAGCTGAGGGGAAAGCGCCGCGCAATGCACAGTCACGAATTTTCCCTTGTGCCGCCGGCTCAAGTTATGAATTGCGTGCGCTGCCAGTTCCTTCCCCGTGCCGCTCTCGCCCTCGATGAGGACATTGGCCGACGACGGCGCGACTTGCCGGATCGTCTCGAGCACCTCGCGAAGCGCGGCCGATTCGCCGAGAATATTTTCGAGCCCGAAACGCTCGTCGACCTGCTTGCGCAGTGAACGATTTTCCTGTTCGAGCCGGCGGCTGCCGAGCGCGCGCGCGATCAACATCTCGAGCTTGTCGAGATTAAGCGGTTTGGTCACAAAATCGTAGGCGCCGCGCTTCATCGCCTCGACCGCGGTGTCGACCGAGCCGTAAGCCGTCATCATAATGCAGACCGGCGGATGCGGCAGCTTGAGCGCGCGCTCGATTAACTGCATGCCGTCGTCGCCGCCGAGCCGCAGATCGGTCAGGAGGACGTCGATCTGGTCGCGCTGCAAAACGTCGAGCGCGCTGGCCGCGTCGGCCGCAACATAAGTGTCGTAATTATCGCCTAACAACGTGCGCAACCCATCGCGAGTGTGCTTTTCGTCATCGACGATGAGAACGGTTGGCTGCATCGAGGGAGAAAGGTGAAGGCGGAAGGATGAAAAGGAAAGGGGCGGGCCGAGCGTTCAACCACTTCTCTGGGGGGGCGGCCATGACTGGCACGGTGTGTGCGCTTCCCGGATCAATCCTCCGCCTTCTCTGGCAACATCCGCACCCGGCGATCCAAAAATGGCAGGCGAATCGTCAAAGTCAGGCCCTTCCCTTCGCTGCTCTCGATTGCCAGTTCGCCGCCGTGCTCGCGCACGATTCGCCTAACGATCAACAGGCCGAGCCCCGACCCGCCGCTCTTCGTCGTAAAGTAAGGCTCGAAAACCCGGCTCAGGTTTTCCGCCGAAATCCCGCCCCCCGTATCGGTGAAGCTGATTGTGACGTGGGTATCGTCGCGATCGGTCCGAATGTGCAGAATCCCGTGCCGCTTCATCGCCTCGAAGCTGTTCTTGATCGCGTTATAGAGCGCCTGCTTGATCTGGTCGCGGTCGAGCTCCAAGAGCGGGAGATCGGAACGCAACTCGGTCTCGACCACGAGGTCGCGGTCAGTGATTTCGGGCTGAAAGAAACGGACCGCTTCCTGCACGATTATGTTGACGTCTTCGGGCAAGAGCTGCGGCTTCGACGGACGAATGGCGCGGAGAAATTGAGTCACGATCGAGTCGAGCCGATCGATTTCAGAACGCGCGATGTTGATCGATTCCTGCAACTCCCGCTTGTCCTCCGCCGCAGCCAGCTTTCTTACTTTCCGCTCCATTAACTGCAGATGGATGTGGAGAGAGTTGAGCGGATTGCCGATTTCATGCGCGACGCCGGCCGCGAGCAAAGTGAGGGCGGACAAACGTTCCGACTCGATCGTCTGCTGGGTCGAGCGCCGGTCTTTCGTGATGTCGCGCAGGATCATGGCATGCCCGACCGCTTCCGCGACTGAGTCGTCCGGCCCGCCCTTGGCGACGCGGCGCTCGATCATGAGCGGCACGACGTAGAAATTGATGAACCGGTTTGTCGGATAAAAAATCTCCATGTCCCGGCTGAGCGCGGCGGTGGATTGCGAGAGCGCTTTCCAATTGAGACCCCGCACCTGTTCTTCAAGCGGTTTGCCGGCCGACTTGTCGGCGTCGAGCCCGAAGATGTCGCCGGCCGCCTGATTCAAATAAGAGATGTGCCCCCTGGCGTCTGTGACGATGATCCCTTCCTGGATGGAATTGAAAATCGTCTCGAGAAAACCCTTCTCCTGCGCGAGCCGGAGCAGGTAATTTTGCACCTCCTCCGGGCCAACCCGGCCGAGGCGCTCGATCAGTTTTTCGAGGAATCCCGATTTCATGTAGAGGATTCGGCCTCTGAAGCGGGGGACCGGAGAGGGTGGGAAGAGCCAACCGAGAATCAACCCAGCACCCCAGCCGTCCCAGAGAGAGAG
>JBPCLI010000141.1:0-23822 GCA_051003415.1 Chthoniobacterales bacterium
CATCGCTCGGATAATCGCTCCGGGTCCCTCGGGTCTTGAATCTTTTCTTTGCCATCCCAAGCGTGATGCTTGGTTGTAAGCAAAAAGTACAGATTTATCTGCACCAAAGTTCATGACACGCTCTAGGTTTTGGTTAGCCTGAGAGAGCTGCAAGTGAGACCGGGAATCCTGGCCAAAATTCCTGCCGTTAGTCTGAAGGGCAACTCCGAATTCCATCGCGGTGGCGCAAACGATCGCGTCCGGAATTTTCAACTGGCGCTCCCTTGCAGAGCGACCGCTCGCGCGCGGATCGGCGCCGTGAGTTCGCAGAGGGTGTGTGGAACAAGCAGGGCCCGCACTTTTTCCTCTTCATCGGGTTGAATGACGGCCACGCCAGCAGCTCCATCTCTGTAGTCACCGAAACTCCGTAGTCTACTGCTGGCGCGGCGCGGCCCGCCCGCCAGGAAGATAAAGGACAACGTTGGTATCGGAGACACCGGTCATCCCCACTCACCGCGCACGCGTTGCTGCCAGACAAGCGGGTCTTCAGGCAGACGGATGGCGCCGGCAAACTTGGCGAAGATCAGCGGATGGGCGGGCGGCGGCTCCGTTGACTCGAGCGGCCAGATACTGGAGAAGCTGTTGCTTTTCCTTTAAAGGCAATGCGTCAGCCGCTGCTTCAATTTCTGGCGGCGTGCTCATGGTTGGATGATGTCCTGCGGGGCCGAGATTGAAAAGACCTCACTTCATCCGATCAAACGTCTTCTGTAGCAGTGCGAGATCGGTCGGCTGGCCAAGTTTTTCGCGAGTGGTGTCGATCCACTTTTTCTCGAGCGCGTTTTTGGTCGGGCGATCGTTTTGGTAGAAGACGCCGAAGACGCCGGGAAATGGGATCTGTGCCAGTTTGTAGGCCGCGAGTTCGTCGGTCACGTCGTGCCGCAGCTCGTCCTCGGGAGTGTTGTCGTATTTCTTTTCCTCGATGACGGAGAAGGCGCCGCCTTTGCGCGGGTTGGCCGGGTCGAAGGCGCCCGGGAAAAATTCGACGCACTCGCTCAGGCACTCGATGACGCTGAAGCCAGGATGATCCATCGCGCGCTCGATCATCTGGATCATGTGGTTGACCTGCGAGGCATGAGTGCGGGCGACGAAGGTGGCGCCGCTCGCGACCAGTTTTTTCATGGCGTTGACCGGCTGATCGATCGAGCCCTGCGGGTCGGTCTTGGATTTGAATCCGATCGGCGAGGTGGGCGAGGTCTGCTTTTTCGTCAGGCCATAGACGAAGTTGTCCATGATGACGTAGGTCATGTTGATGTTCTTGCGCGCGCCGTGATCGAGGTGGTTGCCGCCGATGGAGAAGCCGTCGCCGTCGCCGCCGAAGAGGAAGACGTGAAGGTCGGGCCTGGCGAGGCTGATCCCGCTGGCGAGCGGAACGGCGCGGCCATGAATGAAGTGCGCGCCGTGGCCGTTGACGAAATACGGGAAGCGCGAGGAGCAGCCGATTCCAGCAAGAGTGACGATTTTCTCGTGATCGAGCTGACGTTTCTCGATCACTTTGTAATAGCACGCGAGAACGGCAAAGTCGCCGCAGCCCGGACACCACGTCGGGTGGTCGGCGGTGATGGCTTTCTTGGTGAGCTTCTCGCGGGGCGCTTCGATGGTGGCGGTTAGTGTGTCAGTGCTCATTTGGTAAAAATTTCAAAAAAGACGAAGCCGGTTCGTTAGGCCGTGGAATCTGTGGACTTGCTCGGCATCGCAGCTTCGTAAGTCTCGGGCCGCGTCGGGGTGCTGTCGCCGGCGTGATCGCGGGCGGGTGAAACTTTCGCTTCGGCGCGCGCGGTGGCCGTCGCGGTGCTTGGGACGTCGGTCGTTTTATCGGAGGCACCGTTGCCATTTGACTGGGCGCCATTCGACGCGACAACCCGCGGAAACTTGCGCTGGAATATCCCCTCGAGAATTTCCCGCACGCGGAAAGTGAGACCGTCCGTCTTCGTCAGGCTCTCGATCTTTGGCTCGCAATAGCGCGCGCGCAAAATCGTCGCCAACTGCCCGAAACCGTAGACGCCTTCGTCGTTCATCTCGACCACGACGACGCGCTTGAAGCGGGCAAAGATGTTTTCCAATCCGTTAGGCAAAGGATGAACGTGGCGGAGGTGAATGGCGCCGATCTTTTCGTTGTACTCGCGGGCGCGTTTCACGGCGTCGTGGATCGGGCCGTAAGTCGAGCCCCACCCGACGAGCAGCGTGTCGCCTTCCTCGTCGCCGTAAATTTCCGGAACGGGAATTTCCTCGGCGAGTTGGCGGAGCTTGTTGCGGCGTTTAGCCGTCATGGCCATGTGCATTTTCGGGCTGCCGGTGGGGTGCCCAAATTCATCGTGCTCCAGGCCGCTGATGAGCGGGTATTTGCCATCGCGGATACGGGTGCCCGGCGGCGCGTGATGGGTGATATGGTCGAGAGCGTAGGGTTTGTGCGTGTCGATCGTGCTCAGGTCCGGTTTCGGGTCCTGCATCAGGTCGGCCAGTTTCGGCTCGTCGAAAGCTTCGATCCGCGTCGCCAAAGAGGTGTCGCTAAGGATGAATACCGGGGTGCTGTATTTGCGGGCGATGCGCGCGGCCTCGACCGCGATATAGAAGCAATCCTCGACGGTTTTCGCAGCGAGGACGACGCGCGGGCTGTCGCCATGCCCGCCGTAAATGGCTTGGAAGAGATCGCTCTGCTCGACGTTGGTCGGCAGGCCGGTGCTTGGTCCGCCACGCTGCACGTTGATGATCAGCATCGGGATCTCGGCCATCGAGGCCCAGCCGATCGCTTCTGTCTTAAGCGAAATACCCGGGCCCGCGCTGCCCGTGATCGCAAGGTTGCCAGAATAAGAAAAACCGAGCGTGATCGAGACCGCCGCCAGCTCGTCCTCCGCCTGCACGAAAAGCCCACCGTATTTCGGCAGCTCGCGTCGAAGGATTTCCATGACGGACGACCACGGCGTGATCGGGTACCCGGCGCCATAACGTACGCCCGCAGCGATAAGGCCGTAAGCAAGCGCCTGGTTCCCGTCCATCGTGATCTGGTCGGGCGCGCCCGGCTTTTTCACGACCTGCTCAAACTGATACTGCTTCGAGAGAACGTTACCGACCGGGTAGGCGTAGCCAGCCTGGAAAGCCATGAGGGCGGTGTTGACGATGCTCTCGTCTTTGCCGGCAAATTTTTCCCCGATCAGCTTTTTCATCTTCTCGACGTCGAGATGAAAAATTTTCGAGATCAGGCCGAGAACGAAGATGTTTTTGCCCTTGTCCTTGGCCGTGCCGCCCAGCGCCTCGACCGTCAGGCCGGTGATCGGGACGCCGACGTAGACGAAGCGTTTGTCGTCGAGGTTCGGCTCAACATTGTCGGAATCGTAAAGTAGTACCCCGCCCTCGCGCAGGAAGCCGATGTGGTCCTGGTAGCTGTGCTGGTAGAAGGCGACGAGAAAATCGGCTTCGTCGCCGGCGGAAAGCACTTCGCCGGAGCCGATGCGGACTTGGAAAATAGAGGGGCCGCCGGAAATCGTCGCCGGGATCGTCATATAGGTCATGACGTCCGGGTCGCTCCGGCCGGCGAGCCGGGCGAGAAACGCGCCCGCACTCTGGATGCCGTCCTGCGAATTACCGGCGAGCCGAATGACGGCGTCGTCGATGCTTTGCGGACGAAGATCGGCGCGCTCGGACGGGCCGGAGACAGGATTGGTTTCGGGCAAACTAGGTGTTGGATTCACGCTGCTTAAAAAGGGTGGCCGTTAAAATGTGGACTAGTCCAGCCTGGTACTTTTAGGCAAGGATGCCGTAATTGCCAGCATGAATGCGTCTGTCGCCGGGCGGCGACGCGACTTCCGCTTGCTCTGCCAGAGCCCCTGCCCGTCAGTGAGCGCGATGGGCGGCCTTGTCGTAAAACCTCGCGCGCGGATTTTCCACGGACACGACTGGGTGTTCAGCGGTGAAGTCCTGAAGGTCTTCGGTTCGCCTAACGATGGCGATGTTATTTCGCTCAAGGACGGCCGCGATCACCTCATCGGGAGCGCGATTTACAACTCGAAATCACAGATCGTCGCCCGGCGTTTTTCGCGCCGGAAACAGGATCTCGATCTCGATTTCTTCCAGCGGCGGATCGCGCAGGCGATCGAATACCGGGCGCGGCGCGGGATCGATCCCCGCCTTTGCCGGCTCGTCTGGAGCGAGAGCGACGGGTTGCCGGGCGTGATTGTCGATCGTTACGGCGACCATCTCGTCCTGCAAACGCTCACACTTGCGATGGATCGGCGAAAAGAGCAGATCGTTAGGGCACTGGAGGGTAGCGCAAGCTTCCAGCTTGCAGAGAGGACCGACGCAAGCTGGAAGCTCGCACCACCCTCGATCATCGAGCGCAACGATGCCCCGGTGCGGCGCGCCGAAGGGATGGAATTGCAGAGCGGAATGTTGCGCGGCGAAGCGCCTGGCGACGTCGAGATTGAAATCGCAGGCCTAAAGTTGCTGATCAATCTGCTCCATTCGCAAAAGACCGGTTTTTATCTCGATCAAATGCCGGACTACGAACTTGTCGCGCAGCATGCCACTGGGCGGCGGGTGCTTGATTGTTTTACCAGCCAGGGCGGCTTCGCGCTGGCCTGCGCGCGAGCCGGAGCCAGTGAAGTGGTCGCGGTTGAAGTCGGCGCGGAGAGCATTCGCGCCGCCGAACAAAATGCCGCGCGTAATCACCTCACCGTCCGCTGGGTCGAGCAGGATGTTTTCCAATTCCTCCGCGCGGCGGAAAAGACGGATGGGCGCTTCGATCTCATCATCCTCGACCCGCCTTCCTTCACCAAAACCAAAGGCGGCTTGCACGATGCGCTGCGCGGCTACAAGGAGCTGCACGTGCGTGCCTTCAAGCTCCTTTCGCCTAACGGAATGCTTGCGACTTTTTCGTGCTCGCATCATGTCGGCGCAGAAATTTTCGAGAAAATGATCGCCGACGCGCTGGTCGATGCGCACCGCTCCGCCCGCCGACTGCGGCGCTTCGAGCAGGCGCTCGATCATCCCGTTCTTCCGACCCTGCCGGAGACGGAATATTTCCGCGGCATGCTGCTCGAGATGATGCCCGGTCGTTAGGCGAATCCGGCGCCCCAAAAAAACGAAAATTCGCCACGGAAGTGAAAATCGCCGTATTTCCGCGCGAAAAATCTGGCAATCTCCTAACTGCCATTTAATATCCCCGGCGTAGGATCCGCCGTCTGAAACGCCATGTCTGAACGCATCCGCCCGATCGAACAAATGCTGGAGCTCAACGAAGACGACACTGTCAGTACCGAGCACCTCGACTCACAGGTGCAAAAAGCGCAGGAGCAATTGCTCCAACTCAAGCGCCAACAGGAACAAATCGAGAAACAAAAACGCGAGCTCGAGGAGCTCAGCCGCCGCCAGGAAGAACTGGAACGCGGCCGCGCCGAGATGACCGACAAGCTGACCCGGTCGCTCGTCGTTCTCGAACGCGAAGCCTACGATGCCCAGAAAAAAATGGAGCAGCTCCGGGCGACCCGGGAAAGCTTCGGTCAACATCTCGAGCTCCTCGAATCGATCGAGCCGCGCACCTGGAACCCGGCCGACCTGAGCAAGGAGCTGAGCCGAGCCCTCAGCACAGTGGATGATGCCCGGACCGAGTACAGCCAGCAGCGCAGCCGTCTGCAGGCGACCGCCGACGCGGGGGAAGCCGTCCCGTTGCCGGAAACGGGGAGCGGATTTGAAACGAGCGGCGGACCGGCCCATTCCTTCGGACAATGGCTCCAGATCGGCCTCGCCTTCACTCTCCCGTTGATCATCTTTGGGATGATCGCCCTTTTCACTTTCTTCTTCATGAACGGCGTGAGTCGTTAGGCGAGCATGGGACGACGACGCGCTCACTCCGACACGCCGCTCGACCAGAAGCAGCAGGAACTCGCCCGGCTCGAGGAAAATCTGCGCCAGCAGGTGGATGATCTCCAACGCATGATCGAGGAAGCGCCCCGCGTGGCGGAGGAGAAAACCCGGCGCAACCGCGAAGAATTATTCGAGCGGGCCAGCTCCGGCGGGCGTCGCCTCGACGTCTCAATCGCGTTGAACGACAAACGCTACAGTGACTTCGGGCGCGAGACTCGCCGACCCCGTTCCCTGCGTAAACAACGCCGCGAAGGCCGACTCCTTTTTCTCGTTCTCGTCATCGCCCTCTCGATCGCGATTATCTGGATCGCGACCCATCTGCATTTCTGAATGGAATGACGAATTCCGAATGACGAAGCACGAAGGAATGACCAGGCCCAAATGACGAGACGTCGCCCGAGCGGTCTTCGTCCTTAGGCGTTCGTCAATTGCTTCGGAATTCGTCATTGGCCATTCGTCATTTCCAATCATGTCCACGCCTTCCGACCTCGATGTCGCCTACGTCGCGCGCCTCGCCCGGCTTGAGTTGAGCGACGAAGAGACGGCCCTTTTCCAAAGCCAGCTCGCGCAAGTCCTGGAGCATGTCGAAAAGCTGCGGGAGGTGGATGTCGAGGGCGTTGAACCCGCGGCGCACGCGGCGCCGCAATTTGATATCCTGCGGACCGACGAAACGCGTCCCGGTTTAACCCAGGAAGAAGCGTTGCGCAACGCGCCGCGCGCCGCGCACGGCCTCTTCATCGTCACCAAAGTGATCGGATGACGCCGCGCGATCTTCCCGGCCTAACGATCGCCGAGTTGCAGAAACTTTTGCGCGCACGCGAGGTCACGCCGCGCGAAGTGCTGGTGGCGCTGGAGGAACGCATCGAACGGCTCGAGCCGAAAATCGGCGCCTATCTTTCGCGCGACCTCGATACCGCCCTCGCGGCCGCCGATACGGTCGATGTGAATCTGCCGTTAGGCGGAATCCCGCTCGCGATCAAGGACGCGATTAATGTCGCGGGGCAGCCCTGCACCTGCGCCTCCCGCATCCTGCGCGATTACCGCGCGCTCTTCGACGCCACCGTCATTTCGAAGCTGAAGTCGGCCGGGGCGATTCCCTTCGGCAAAACAAACCTGGATGAGTTTGCGATGGGTTCCTCAACCGAGAACTCGAGCGTCAAACCAACCCGCAATCCCTGGGATCCAACCCGAATTCCGGGCGGCTCAAGTGGTGGCTCGGCCGCGGCGGTCGCCGCCGGGATGGCGATAGGTTCGTTAGGCTCGGATACCGGCGGTTCCGTTCGCCAACCGGCAGCGCTCTGCGGCGCGGTCGGCCTTAAGCCAAGCTACGGCCGCGTTTCGCGCTACGGTCTGGTGGCCTTTGCCTCCTCGCTCGACCAGGTCGGTCCGATCACTAAAACAGTGCGCGATTCCGCCCTTCTCCTGCAGGCGATGTCGGGCCTCGACCCTAACGATTCCACTTCCCTCGACGCGCCAGTGCCGGACTTCACCGCGGCGCTGGAAAAAGATCTGCATGGCGTCCGGCTCGGTTTGCCCCGGGAATATTTAAGCGACGGGATCGGCCCCGACGTGCGATCGGCCATCGACGCCGCGATCGCGCAGTTCGGTTCGTTAGGCGCAGAGATGATTGAAGTTTCCCTGCCGCATACCCATTACGCGATCGAGACTTACTACATCATCGCGACCGCGGAAGCGTCGGCCAACCTGGCCCGCTTTGACGGTGTGCGTTACGGCTACCGTGCGGATAATCCGCAGAACCTGCTCGACCATTACAGCCGCACGCGCGCGGAAGGATTTGGGCTGGAAGTGAAACGCCGGATTATCCTCGGGACCTACGTTCTCAGCTCCGGCTATTACGAAGCCTACTATCTGCGCGCGCAGAAAGTGCGAACCCTCATCCGGCAGGACTTTTCTCGCGCTTTCGAAAAAGTGGACGCGTTGCTTTCGCCCACCACACCGGAGCCGGCCTTCAAAATCGGTGAGCGCTCGAGCGATCCGTGGCGGATGTATCTGGCCGACATTTTCACCGTCGCCGCCAATCTCGCGGGGATTTGCGCTATCAGCGTTCCCTGTGGCTTCGCCCTCAGCGCGGAAGGAACGCAATTGCCGATCGGCCTGCAAGTCCTTGGACCATCGTTAGGCGAAGCGCGCATCCTGCAGGTCGCGCATGCGTTTGAGCAAAGCATCGACTGGCACCAACGCCGGCCGCCCGTCTAATCGGCCGCGGCGGCGAGTTGCGCGTCGCGCCGGCGCACGATGACGAGGGTGACGAACGCGGCCAGCGCGCAGATTACGGCGCCGATCGCGAGCGTCGCGGAAGTTCCCACATAGTGCGCCAGCGCGCCCGCTTCGAGAGCGCCGAAGGGAATCATGCCGCCGAAGATCAAAGCCCAGATTCCCATCACCCGTCCGCGCATTTCGTCCGGCACGATGGTCTGCACCGTGGTGTTCGAGGTGGAAAAGAAAAGCATCATCCCAAAACCCGTGCCGGCAAGGCAGAGCATTGCGATCGTTAGGTTGCGGTTGAAGGCAAAGATCAGAAGCATCGCGCAAAAGAGCCAGACGCCGCCGAAGGCCAGTTTGCGCGCAGCAATGTTGCTGCCAAAGGTCGCGGTTGTGAGCGCGCCGACGAGCGCCCCGACGCCGCTCGCGCCTAACAAAAAACCGTAGCCCTGTTCCCCGAGATGAAGGACGTCGCGGGCGAAGGCCGGCATCAGGACGGAATAGGACCAGCCAAAAATTCCGACGATGGTGAAGAGGGCAAAAATTGTCCGCACCCGCACGTGGTTCCAAACGTAACGGAAACCCTCGAGCGATTGCGCAAGCGGTCCGCCCCCCGCGAGACTCGGGACGTGCGGCGGCAGGCGCATCATGAGCAAGCCGGCCAGAACCGCGAGGAAGCTCACACCATCGATAAAAAAGCAGAGGGCGATGCCCACTTTCGCCATCAGGAAACCAGCGATGGCCGGGCCAATGATCCGCGCGCCATTGAACATCGCGGAATTGAGCGAGATGGCATTCATCAGATCCTCGCGGCTCGCGATTTCCACCACGAACGATTGCCGCGCCGGCATGTCGAAGGCCATCACGACGCCGCCGCAAAGGCCGAGGACGATAATTTCCCAAGGCCGAATGAGCCCGGTCCAGACCAGGCCCGCAAAGACAAAGGCAAGAATCATCATCGCGACCTGGGTGCAGATGAGAACAGACCGTTTCGGGAAATGATCGGCGGCCCACCCGCCGAGGGCGGCGAAGACCAGCATCGGCGCGGTCCCCGCAGCGGCGACAATGCCTAACAATGCCTTGGAACCAGTCAGTTGATAAACCAGCCAGCCCTGCGCGGTGGTCGTCATCCAGGTGCCGATGAGCGAGACGAGCTGCCCCCAGAAATAGAGCCGGTAGTTGCGATACTGGAAGGCCGAGAAAGTTTTTCGCCATGAAACGCCGCCTGTCGCGACCCGGCGCGGACGTCCGGTCAAATCCTCCGGGACGGAGGCGGTGCGTTGGAATTCGGGCGCTTTCATCGGCGGGCGGAATTTCCTCGCCTGCTTTGAGGGCGAATCCAAGTGAAGAATTTCCGCCTAACGAAAAGCCTTTCGGCGGGACCGATCGGGGGCGCATCTGCGAAACAATGGAAGGATGCAATTCCTGGACCGAGCCGATGCCGGCCGATATCTCGCGCGAGAGCTGGAACCCTGGCGCGGGCAGTCCGGGCTTCTCGTGCTTGCCTTGCCGCGCGGCGGCGTGCCGGTGGCTTACGAGATTGCGCGGGCCTTGTCCGCACCGCTCGACGTCTTCGTGGTGCGAAAACTGGGCGTCCCGGGACGGGAGGAGCTTGCGATGGGCGCGGTCGCATCCGGCGGTGTGCGGGTCTTGAATGAGGATGTAATCGCCGCGCTCGGCCCGTGCGCGCCCGAGGCAATCGACCAAGCCATCAGGCGTGAAACCGAAGAGCTACGCCGGCGCGAGGAACGCTACCGCGGGGCGCGCGCTTCCCCCGATCTGGCGGGCCGGACGGTCATCCTGGTGGACGACGGTTTGGCCACCGGCGCCACGATGCGCGCGGCTGCTCGCGCGGTGCGTCAACGTCGGCCCGCGCGACTGATCATTGCCGTCCCGGTCGCATCGCAGACGACTTGTCGCGAGATGCAAGATGAGGCGGACGAGGTCGTCTGCGGGATGATTCCCGAGGCATTTTCGGGGTCGGCCAGTTCTACGAAAACTTCCGCCAGACGACGGACGAAGAAGTGCAATCCTACCTGGGACAAACCGGACACCAAACGACCGAGCCTAACGAATAAGCGCTGGACTCACGGCCAAAACGTGGGCCCGCCGAACGAGGAATGGAATCGAGCGGGCACGCCGAACAAGCATTTCGTCTGTGTTCAAAGTGTCTCTGTCGACGAGAGCGACAGTCTTTGGATTCTCGACCCGGCGGCCCCGAAGAAGAAAGAGATCGTCAAGGGCGGGCCGAAACTCGTGGAAGTCGACCCGGTAAAAAATGCGATCGTGCGTCTCGGCTGGCCCGACAGCCTGGCCTGGGGACCGGACAGCGCTCTACGTCACCACCTCCCAGATTCAGGAGATGCCGCGGTTCAATGGCGGCAAGGATATGCGAACACTCCCATATAACGTCTATAAGATTGTCGGCGCGCTGAACGCACCGTAGCTCAAGACAACGTTCAAGAATCTCGGTCGAATGTCCTTTCGCAGGCGAAACGTTCGTTGAATTAGCAGCAGCGCAACGCGGCGAGGCCGCGAACTTTTCTCAGTGACACGATGGGATGAAGATTCTGCGTGCTCACTCGAAACAGATCTGGCAAAGGTGGAACCGAATCGTGTAAGGAATCAAGAAGATGAAATATGCATTGTGGATCATTCAGGGACTGCTCGCGGCGCTCTTCCTTTTCGCCGGGATCATGAAACTCGTCATGCCAATCGAGACGATGACTCAGGAAATGCCCCTGCCCGGGCTCTTACTCCGCTTCATCGGAGTATGCGAGGTCCTGGGTGGGATCGGCCTCGTTCTGCCCGCCTGGCTTGGCATTCGGCCGGGCCTGACCGCGCTGGCGGCAATTGGACTTATCATCATCATGGTTGGCGCCGTCGTAATTACCGCCAGGACCGGCGCCCCGGCGAAGGCCATAATCCCACTGGTGGTCGCCCTCCTCCTGGCGTTTGTTGTCTATGGGCGCCGGCGGCTTCGTCCAACGGCACCCGCTGGTAGCTGAGATCGTCGCTTTAATGTCCTACTCGTAGCCGAGATTCGATTCCATCCTCGGGCTATGAGGTCAGCTTCATGAGTCCCAAGACAATTGGGATCATCGGCTTTGATGGAGTCATCGCTTCCCATCTCTCGGGACCGGCGGATGCATTTACGGTTGCCGCCCTGGAAGATGGATTTGGAGGGCGCATCCCCTGCTACCAGGTGCGGACGATTGGCCTAACGCTAAAATCTTTCGCAACCGAATCCGGAATGATTTTTCATCCACAGCACTCGCTCGCGACCGCGCCGCCACTGGACACAATCATCGTGGCAGGCGGTGGAGGCATTCTCCGGCGCGACATCTGGGAACCGCTCTCCGAGTGGCTCATGAGCCGCGCTTACGAGATGCGCCGGATGGCCTCCATTTGCACTGGAATCTATGCCTTGGCTCCGACCGGGTTGCTTGATGGTCGCCAAGTTACAAGCCACTGGCGCTCGGTCTCCGATCTGCGGCGGCGTTACCCCTCCCTGCGGGTCGATCACAAGCGACGCCTGATAAAGGATGGGACCTTCTACACTTCGGCGGGTCTCACCGGTGGAGTCGACCTTGCCCTGGCGTTGATCGAGGAGGACTACGGCCAACAGGTGGCGCTCGCAGCTGTGCGGGAGCTCATGACTTACCTCGAATCGAAAGCAGAGCCCAACACCGACGAACCAATCGGCGATCCGGTTCGCCGGCCAATCGACCGTTTTGGGGAACTCGTCGCCTGGATCATGCGCAATCTACAGCGGGATCTCACGGTGGAAGTCATGGCAAGGCGGGCCTGCATGTGCCCAGCGCACTTTACCCGCGCCTTCAGGAGTGTTTTCGGCAATACCCCCGGAGAATTTGTTGAAAACCTACGCCTCAACGAAGCTCGGCGTCGCCTATCTTCTCGGGGCAAAACCTTGCGGAGCGTCGCCAACTCGGTCGGCTTCCGCGATGCCGGTACCTTCCGTCGGGCGTTCGAGCGCCGCTTCGGATCCGGCCCGGCGAGTTACCTTGCCGGCAACGGAGCCAGGTCGATAACCACGCGGCCTGCCCTGCCGGCTACCGCGCGGCGCTAAACGGCGCACGTCCGGAACAGTATCTTCGTTAGGCCAGGTTGCCGACACCTGCTGCTGCTTCTTGTTCAACAGTATTCCGTCCGCGTCTCGAACTGTCGGCTTTAAGTCCTAACGCTGCCTTCCTCCTGCGCCTTATGACTTGGTTGTTACCTAACCAAACGAAGCGAGAAACCAATGAACCAAATACAACTCAGCAATCCAGGAACACTTCGGGCCGCTCTCATGATCGGCCTCGGGATAACTCTATTGACGACCGGCAGCGCGTTTGCGCAGGACCCGATACCCGCTGCCGAAAGCCCGGCTCAATCGTTGAATGCGCCGGGTGCGGCCGGCGCCGCGCCGGTTCCCGGCAGTCAACCACCGAGCAATGCCACTGGAGCCGTGGCGGAAACGGAACGTATCATCGTGACCGGTTCCAACATTCCGACCGCTCAGGAAGTAGGACCGAACCCGGTCTTGAATATCAACCGGGACATGATCAACAAATCCGGGGAGCGCACCGCAGAAGAGTTAATCAAAAATCTGCCGGTCGCCAACGGCGGGGGCGTCCCGATTTCCAACAACGGCACCGGCTTCACTCCGGGCGCATCAGCGATCTCGCTGCGCGGCCTCGGCCCGCAATATACCCTGGTCTTGATTGACGGCCGACGTCTCTCTCCTTATCCGATCGGGACTGGTGGCGTCGTCTCCTTCTTTGACTTGCGTTCGATCCCGGAAGCAGCCATCGAGAGCATCGAAATCCTGAAAGATGGCGCCTCGACCACCTATGGCGCGGACGCAGTGGCGGGAGTGGTAAACGTCAAGCTCCGCCACGATTATCGCGGGGCGGAAGCTTCAGTCGAATACGGTAATACACTGGATAAAGACTCCGGCGAGTTCCGGGCATCCTTAGTCTACGGTGTGGGCGACGACAAGACGAGCATCACCGGGACGATGAATTTCTATCATCGGAATTCCATCTTTAATCGCGACCGTGGTTTTTCGCTGAAGCCCCCCTTTCTAAGCAGCAACACGACGCCCTACAACCTGCAGCTGTCGAGCGCGGCGGTCGTGGCGGCCGGGGTCGACCCAGCGACTTTGCCTGTCGACGCCAGCGGCAACCTGGTGCCGATTATCTTCGGCACGCCGCCCAACGGGTCGAATGGTTCGTCGCCGGCCACGAGTTACACCTATTCTGCGAGGCGGCCGAGGTCCTCGATCCTTCCAGGTTTTGACTATAACCTTTTCTCGGGCGCCTATCCCGACATCGAAAATTACGGCGGCTTCGCTAATTTCACGCACAAGATCTTTGGCGAGCAGATGGTCCTGTTCGGCGACGTTTACTACGAGAACTCGAGTTCCCACAACGAACTTGCCCCGGTCGCGACGAACGACTTCGATACCCCAGGTGCCAAGGTCATCGCGATCCCACCAGGGACGAACCTGAACGGAGTCGCTCCGCCGAATACGCCGACCTACGAAGAGACCGGTTTGGCGGCTGATGCGGTTAACCCATTCAATCCTTTTAATCAGATCATCTCCGGCGGCAGCCGCGCTCGCTTTCTTGAGTTCGGTAACCGGCTGATCGATAGCGACACGGATAACTTCCTCGCGACAATCGGTGTGCGCGGCGACAGGTTGTTTGATGGCACCTGGGGCTACGATGGCGGCTTTCGCTATAATAAGATAAAGGTAACTCAGGACCTGCAGTCCATCTCCATTACTCGCCTGACGGAAATCCTGAATCAAAATTCGCCCGTTTTTGCCGCGGGCGGGGTGCTGGCGGGGGGAACGGCCTTTAATCCGTTTGGTGATGCCCTTTTCGGTCCGCCAATTGCCAGCAACTTCGCCGACGTGGCCTACGCCACCATCCACGCAAAGGATGTGGACACCTCCGAGATCGCGACGCTCGATCTCAACATCTACACGACATCGCTCTTCAAACTGCCGGCAGGCGGAGTTGGCTTTGCTTTTGGCGGGCAGTTCCGTCGCGAGCAGCTGACACAAGAGGTGGACGAACTATCTCTCACGGGAGATGTTGCCGCCGCCTCCCCGGGGGCCAGCACTCAGGCGGGTCGAAAGGACTATGCCTTCTACGCAGAAGCAAACATTCCGATCACCAGCCCGACCTTCAATTTCCCGGGCTTTTACTCCACAGAGCTTACGGCTGCGGTGCGCTATGAAGCCTTTGAAAACAACAATACCAACGTAACGGTGCCGAAGTTCGGTCTGCGGTGGCAGCCGATTGACGAGTCGCTGACGGTTCGCGCCACGATTGGCAAGGGATTCCTCGAGCCTTCGTTGATCGAACTTTTCGGCAGTCCCACCTCGGCTTTAGCGCCAGTTACGGATACGTTACCGACTTCCTTGGGCGGCCCTCCCGTTCCGATCGGCGATCCGAGCCGAACGGAAAGAGAGCAAAACATCGTCGATACCAGTAACCCGGCGCTCCAGCCGGAGGACTCCACCTCCTTTACCGCGGGCATCGTCTGGACTCCGAAGTTTATCAACGGCCTGACGATCACCGTCGATCTCTGGGATACCGAACAAACTGGACAGGTCATTTTGGACAACATCCCTGCGATCCTCAAACGCGAGGGGGAGGGCGCATTGCTGCCAGGTGAAATTGTGCAAAGAGATTCGCGAGGGTTCATCAATCGAATCTTTGTGCCCTTTATCAATAGCGGAGCGACCACAGCCTCCGGCGTTGATCTCGGCATGCAATACGTTTATCCAACGTCTTTCGGTACCTTTACCTCGTTGACTCAGGTGTCCTATCTCGACTCTTTTGAATTCCAAGGTACCTCGGATAGTCGGACGGCGCAGTTGGCCGGCGTCGCCGTTGCCGGCATAGCCGATACAACCTCGGTCGACGGTAATCTCAGGTGGAAGGGGATTCAGCGCCTCGACTGGGCCTGGAACGGATGGGATCTCATCGGCACCGCCAGGTTCGTGGACGGATATCACGAATTATTGCCAAACTCCCACAATCACTGGGTTAGCCAGACGTGGACCTTTGATGGCCAGGCGTCCTATGACTTCACTTTTGCCGCGCCGGTTGAAAAGCAACCGGTGGCCGGGTATTCAAAAGATGCCAAGGACGTCGAGCGCGACAAGGCCGGCAAACCAGCTGAAAGCTCTATAACTCAAACTGCGAGCGCCGGTCTGCCGATTTGGCAGCGGGTCCTCAATGGGACGACGATCTCGCTCGGGTGCGACAACATCTTCGGCCAGGATCCGCCCAAGGCATACGGTTTCGGCGGTAATTCCACCAAGTATCCGGGCTTCCTTTACGACCCGACTGGTCGCTTCGTCTACATACAATTAACGAAGAAATTTTAGCCTTGGGAATCAGGCTAATTTGCAGGGAGGCAGCGGGCTCGCCCGCTGCCTCTTTCTTTTTCACCGGCGAGGCATTTCCCCCAAGCTCTTTGGGCAGCGCGTTCGGACGGCTTGATACGCGCTCTTGTCTGGCGTCGCGCAAACGCCCAAGTTGGTTTAGGTTCCACAACGGGACCGAGAGAAAACTTTGGGATGAAGAAGCGGTCGTCTTTATGAGGAGGCTAGACATGGATCTGTCGAGCGATGAGGAATCGTCTCCAGAGAAACCGGGCACGCTCCCGCCGTCGTCGGGTCACCCGGAGGCGGACGCTACGACCAAGAACGCCAAGGCGCTCGACGAAATGATGCCGCAGGTCTACGAAGAGTTGCGTCTGCTGGCTGCTGGCTACCTGCGAAATGAGCGGCCCGAGCACACCCTGCAACGCACGGCACTTGTTCATGAGGCTTATCTCCGACTCGCTGCGCAAAAAAACGCCGCCTGGGAGAACCCGGAGCATTTCCTCGCCATTTTCGCCCGCCTCATGCGCCAGACCCTGACTAACCATGCCGTTGCCCGAAGCAGGGCAAAGCGCGGAGGAAATGATCCGACAGAAGTGATGCTGGAGTTTTACCAGCGACATCAAATTGATGTGGCGGCGATCGATGAAGCTCTGCGGGAACTCGAAGCGCTCGATCCACGCCAGGCACAAATAGTAGAACTGCGATTCTTTGGCGGCCTAACGATCGATGAAATCGCCGCGCTTTTGTCTATTTCTCCGGCCACCGTGAAACGGGATTGGGTCGTGGCCAAGCTTTGGTTGCGGCAAGTGTTAACCGCCGCCACTTGAACCTTGGACTTTATTTTTGAGGTACGTTGTTAGAATCTAATTCCATAGCATGAACCAGGAACACTGGCGCAGACTGAAAGAGATTGTGGCCGACGCGCTCGAGGAAGACTCGCCCGTGGCCCGCACTTCCCTTTTGCAGCGCGAATGCGGCGAGGATCTGAGACTGCTCCGCGAGGCCGAGTCTTTCCTTGTCGCGGCCGATACCATTTCGGCGACCGGCACCGATCGGCTGGAAGAATGCGCACTCGTTGCCGGCACAGCGGTGCGCCGCGAAAGAAGCTCGCTCACTGGGCATCGCGTCGGCGCCTACGTCATTGTAAAAGAGTTAGGCCATGGCGGGATGGCAACGGTTTATCTTGGGGCGCGGGCCGATGGCTATTTTGAAAAAGAAGTCGCGATAAAAATATTAAAACCAGTCGATGGAAGTACAGCCGAGCTGCTCGATCGTTTTCGGGCTGAGCGCGAGGTCCTCGCTTCACTCGATCATCCAAACATCGCCGCTCTTTTCGACGCCGGCACAACGACCGAAGGCCTCCCCTACTTTGTCATGGAGTATGTGCCGGGCACACCGGTCACGAATTATGTAAACGAACATCACCTTGCGCTTCGTCAGCGGCTTTCTCTTTTCCTGAAGATTTGCGCGGCCGTCGAAGTGGCTCATCGGCGACGTGTGGTCCACCGCGACCTGAAAAGGAGCAATATCCTCGTGACGGCGGAAGGCGAGCCCAAGTTGCTCGACTTTGGAATTGCCAAGCTCCTCGAAGAAAATCCCCTCGCCCTCACGGCCGCAGGACAACAGCGGCTAACTCCTATCTCAGCCTCACCGGAGCAGGCACGCGGCGACGAGGTGACGACGTCGAGTGATATCTATGCCTTGGGCGCATTGCTCTACGAGATGCTGACTGGGCAGACGCCTCATCAATTTCGCACCCGCCATCCCAGCCTCGATGAAGTTGAACGCGTCGTCTGCGAGGAAGAGCCCATTTTGCCGAGCGTCGCGGCCGCGCCCGAAAATCGTCATACCTTGCGCGGCGACTTGGACGCGATCATCACGCGGGCGATGCGTAAGGATCCCGCGCAACGTTATGCCTCTGTCGCAGACTTGGAGACTGACATTCGACACTATCTCGCGGGTGAGCCGGTCGGCGCGCGGCCAAACACTGTCCCTTATCGTCTCCTCCGCTTTGTCGGTCGTCACACGCCTTCGAGCAAGCGGGTCGCGCTGACCGCTCTTCTCCTGATCGTCGCGCTGGCGGCGGGCTTCCTTCTATTTCGCAAGGGTGTTACATCTCACGTCACGAAAGCGTATCGCCAGCCCGCTGCGACAATTCCGGCCAGGAGTATCGCTGTCCTTCCATTCGACGATTTCGCGGCCCCCGATGGAACCAGTTACTTTGCCGACGGAGTCCAGGATGACGTCCTGACCGATCTCGCCAAGGCTGAGGAACTCAAGGTCATTAGCCGATCAGGTGTTTCCCAGTATCGAAAGGGCGTCCGGGACGTGCGGGAGATTCGGCAAAATCTCGGCGTCGCCTACGTTCTCGAAGGCAGCGTGCGGCGAATGAAGGACCGGGTCCGGGTAAACGCGCAGTTGATCGATACTGAATCGGACGTGCAGGTTTGGGCGGAGCAATACGATCGCAAACTGGAGGATCTCTTCGCCCTTCAAAGTGATCTCTCCCAGGCGATCGTTGCCCAGCTCAAAGGAAAGTTATCGGCGCGTGAAAAGGCGGCGATTGAAAGCCATCCAACGGCTGACGTGCAGGCCTACGACTTATACCTGCGAGCTCGCAAAGCCTTCGTCCAATATGAGTATGCCACCACGATCGACCTGTTGAACCAGGCGGTGACCCGCGATCCCAAGTTCGCTCTCGCTTACTGCCTCCTGACTAATGCTCATCTTTATGTCTATCGGTTTGGTGGCGACATGAGTCCAGAGCGCCTGGAGAAGGCGCGAGTGGCGGCTGAGACAGCGCTTCAACTCGCGCCTAACATGGCTGAGAGTCACCTTGCAAAGGCCCAATACTATTACAATGGCTTGAGAGATTATGAAAAGGCGCAGGCCGAGCTGGCCTCCGCGCCGCCTCCTGCTCCGGACGGTCGTGCCCGGTTCTTTGATCTGAGCGCTCTCACCGAGCGCCGCCTTGGCCATTGGAAGGAAGCTCTGCGCGATGGCGAAAAGGCCTGGGAGCTCGATCCGCATGATCCTTTTATCGCCACGGAAATCATCCAGACTCACATGTCGCTGCGGAGATATCCCGAGGCAGAGAAAAGGGCCGACGAAGCGATCAAGAACATCACCAGCCGGTCCGCCCCCTTTTGGTCGCTGAAGGCGGAATCCATGCTTGCCCAGGGCGAGCCAGAACGCGCTCAGTCGTTTCTCAAGGGGGCGAGCAATTTGAGCGGCGAGAGTCATTTCGAATTGGCACAGGCCGCATTTTACGAGAGAAATTTCGTGGAGGCACTGCGTGAGGTCGAGGTGGCACGCAAGTCAGAGATGGCGCCGTCACCCCAGGTCCTCGACTTGATGGAAGGGACAATTGCCCGCTCGCAGGGCGACACGCAAAAAAGCCAACAGGCATTCGAAAAAGCTCGTCAGTATTTGGAGGCGTTACTGGAGAAGCATCCACACGAGGCCTCAACTTTGATTGATCTCGCCTGGGCGTACGCTGGATTAGGCCGGGGAGATGATGCCTTGCGTAGCAGCGAGGAAGCCGTGCAACTGGTACCGACATGGCGCGACGGAGCGGAAGGTCCTGCATACGCCGGCATGCGAGCGCAGATCCTGGGTTGGCTGGGAAACAAAGACGCGGCCCTCGATCAACTCGAGGCGCTCGTGA
This sequence comes from Chthoniobacterales bacterium, assembly GCA_051003415.1. Classification (GTDB taxonomy): domain Bacteria; phylum Verrucomicrobiota; class Verrucomicrobiia; order Chthoniobacterales; family UBA10450; genus Palsa-1392. The sequence continues at coordinate 19,197 of JBPCLI010000141.1, forward strand.
AACAGCCGGCCAGCCCGAGCTACGGCGACTTGAAGCTAAACCCCAGTTGGGACGATCTGCGGGGCGACCCGCGGTTCGAACAATTGCTCGTCGAGGCCAGGAAACCGATCAGACTGGAATAAGCGGCGCCCGCTCCGGAAAGCGGCGTCGCCAAAAAAAATTCACCCCCGCGTGAGCTCTTTTCCGCGCGGTTATTGCATTGAAGGGTGTGAGACAGATTTTTGCCACTCGACTGGTCGCCCTTCCTCGCCTTGCGCCATGACCTATTTCGCACGGCTTGCCCAGGAGAGGACTCCGAAACTGATCGGCGTTCTTGGCTACGACGGTGTCGCCGCCCTCGACCTGACTGGCCCCCTGGAAGCATTGACCAGCGCTCAGCATCCGGGCGAGGCATCCGCGCCACTCTGCTACAGGCCGATCATCGTCGGATTAACCAACAAGAGCTTCACCTCGGAGTCGGGGTTGCATTTCAAGGCCGACGTCGCAGCGGAGGCGGCTCCGACATTCGACACCATCATTATTCCCGGCGGAAAGAGGCTGCGCCAAACCGAGACGCGCCAACTCGCGGCGCGCTGGCTGAACTCGCAAGCGGGCAAGACCCGCCGGATCGCGTCCGTCTCGACGGGCATCTACGCGCTCGCGCAAAGCGGCCTGGTCGACGGCCGGCACGTCACGACTCACTGGCGCTTCGCGCGCGATGTCGCAAAGCGCTTTCCGAAAATCAGGATCAGTCGTTCGGTGGCATTTCTAAAAGATCAGGCCTTTTATAGCTCCGCCGGGGGGACCGCGGGCATCGAGATGACTCTTGCCTTAATCCAGGAGGATTACGGCGGCGAAGTCGCTCGGAACGTGGCGCGTGAGCTCGTCATGCGCCTGCGGCCCCCCGGTGTGGGCGGCGACGACTTCGAGCCGTCGATCTATCAGGCCGATCCTAGCGAACGGGTCGCTGAACTGCCCGCCTGGATCCTCGGTCATCTCCACGAGCGGATGACGGTCGATTCGCTCGCGGAAAGGATCTGCCTTTGCCCGCGGCACTTCAGCCGGCTTTTCAAACAGGTCTTTGAATGCACGCCCGCTGACTTCGTTGAAGAGCTGCGTTTGAGCGAAGCGCGCCGGCGTCTTCTTGGGCTGCGCACAACAGTCGAAAGCGTGGCCGAAAGTGTCGGCTTTAAAAGCTCCGATGCTTTTCGCCGGGCGTTCGAACGTCGCGTCGGTGTGACACCGACCGCTTTTCGCCGCCAGGCGAGTAACCTTGCCTCGATCAAGGTGGTTCGCCCGCATCGCGCCCCGCTACGCTCCGCGCAGTCGCATCTGAAACACGCCGCCGCCGCTTGAGCGAACCGGCTCGGCCGTTATAAAGCGACGCTAAAGCGCGCGGCGCACCGCGCGGCGGACCGTCTCAGTGATCCAGCCGTAAACGAGGTGCGAGGCGAGCGCATAGATGTGTGTCGTTAGGGGAATTTCTTTCACTGGCTTCGATAGACCCGCGGCGGGCACTGCCAGTTCATCGGCCAGCAGCCAGACTCCAGTGCCAAATCCGACGCCGTCCCCAATGGTCACAATCGGCGCAACTTCCGCGAGCACTCCGTAGATCGCGGCGGAACTCGCACCCATTCCGTAATGAATCACTTCGCCTGCAGCCGGCTTGTAGCCAGCCGGGATTTTGCGCCCGCTCACTTTTTCCGAAATCGCGTTTGCTGCTTTCACCGTAGCGGGATCCGCTTTTCTTCCGCCCCGCTTCTTCGACGAACTCATCGCCTCCGAAGCCGCGCTCCACGCCGCCTGGAATTGCTCCATCAAAAATGAAGCGAGCAATCCGCCCGCGACACCGGCCAGCAGGCCCTTCAGGATATCGGTCTCTCCATAGTCGGTCTCGTCAAAGCTGATCATCATGTTCTCTTCCGTTGCTCCCAATAGATTCGCGCGCGCTTCTCCGCCCGCGCTTGGTTAGCATACCAGCTGCAGATAGACAACGTCGAGCCGGCGTCCAAACTTGCTCCCCACCTGGCGGAGCCGGCCCGCCTCCGCCAAGCCTAACGAATTCAATAATCGAATCATCCCGACCGACTCTTCGCAGCAAGCCGCCAGGATGGTATGATAGCCCAATGCACGGGCGCGCTCGATCAGATCCTGCACGATGACGCGACCGTGTCCGCTGCGCTGCGCATCGTGCCGCACATAGGCTGTTAACTCGACCGTGTCCCGGTAGGCGCAACGCGAGCGAAAGGGCGAGAGCGCGCCCCAGCCCACAATTTCACCGTCGATTTCAAGCACGGTTATCGGCTGATTGACCGGTCGCGTGCGCAGCTCCTCCATGCGCTCTTGCGTTGTCTCATCATCAACCTGGAAGGTGGCCGCGGAGGTGCGGACGTAATGGTTGTAGATCGTGTTGATCGCCTCCGCGTCAGCCACGGTCGCGAGCCGGGTGCGGCGATTTTCCATTAGCGCGTCGCCGCCGGGGCGCAGATTTCGTCGCACCACGTTTCGATCCGCGTTCTAATCTGATCGCGAATCTTACGAACGGCCGCCAATCTTTCCGGATGCGTCCCGGTGACTGTCGAAGGGTCGGGAAAACTCCAGTGCAGGCGCTGCGCTGGGCCGGGAAAGATTGGGCATTTTTCGGCGCTGCTTTCGTCGCACACGGTCACGACATAGGCAAAAATCGGTCCGGACTTCCAGACATCGAAAACGCGCTGCGTGCCCTTGTGCGAGAGATCGATCCCAACCTCGCTCATTACCTCGACGGCAAGCGGGTTGAGCGTGCCGGGCTCGAGTCCAGCGCTCTGCGCCTCGAACTGGCCGCCGCAAATTTCGTTCAGCCACGCCTCCGCCATCTGGCTGCGAGCGCTGTTGTGGATGCAGATGAAGAGAACCCGTTTTTTCATGGAACCTCGGCAGATTGATTACTTTGCAAAAACTTCCGCTGGTTCGCAGCAATTTGATCGGAGGCGCGCCAACCGTTTCAAGTCTTTCTCAAAAACCGGATCCGACTGCGCGCAATCCTGGAGGCACTTCAAATTCATCTCCAACTCGGCGGACGGCTTCGACGGCAGTGAGTAGATGATCCAGTTGCCGCTCCGCTCGGTCTGCACCAGCCCGCGGCTGCGCAGGTAAGCGAGATGCTTGGAGATCTTTACCTGCGGCTCGCGTAAGGCATCCTGGAAATGGCAGACACAGAGCGGCGATTGGGTGAGCAAATGCAGGATGCGCAACCGGGTCGGCTCGCAGAAGCATTGATAGATCTCGGCCAGCTTCATTCGCCTAACGACAGCAGGCAGACGCTCTTGTCCCGGCTTCCGGCTCACAACCGCACTTTTGCCTGGCCAGGCAATCAGTGTGCCTAGAGCCAAGTCTAAATTCCAGGTGCTCACCGGCCGCGTGTGCCTCGGCGATCGGATACTGCGAGACCACGCAACAATCCCATTCCACTTCCACTTCCAAATCATCGTTAGGCAGAACCGGGCGCCCAAGCTCGAGGATATCGGCGAAGCGCTGGGCTTTCAGGCGGTGCTCGAAATCTTCCGCCACATATGTTTGCAGGACGCAAACTTCGCGTTCCCGGAAGGTGCCGCCGCAATCGACAAACTTCTTCGCGACGTGTCCGACCTCGGTGAAGTGAAAGTGCGCCGGGATTTGTTCGCCGTCCGGCAGCACGAAACGAGGCAACGCCTCGGGATTGGCGCGCAGAATCGACTTCAATTCATGCAAATTCATTCCCTACCTATATTCCCATAAAGGAATGTAGCCAAGGCAATTTTTGCGCGGCCGATCAGAGCTTCGTCTGACGCAGCCGTAGAGCGTTCCCGATCACCGAGACGGAACTCAAACTCATCGCCGCGCCGGCGATGATCGGGCTGAGGAGAATGCCAAACCAGGGATAGAGAATGCCGGCGGCGATTGGAATGCCTAACGAGTTGTAGACGAAGGCAAAGAAGAGGTTTTGGCGAATGTTGCTCATCATGGCGCGACTGAGGCGAACCGCTTTCTCGATTCCGCGCAAATCGCCTTGCAGGAGCGTGATGCCGGCGCTTTCCATGGCCACATCGGTGCCGGTGCCCATAGCGATACCGACATCGGCCGCGGCGAGCGCAGGCGCGTCGTTGATTCCGTCACCGGCCATGGCGACGACTTCGTTGCGCTCGCGTAAGGCGCGCACGCGCTCGTTCTTGTGCTGCGGTTCAACCCCGGCTTCGATTTCGTCGATGCCGAGCCGGCTGGCGACGGCATTTGCGGTCCGCTCGTTGTCGCCGGTCAGCATGATGATTTTAATGCCGAGCTGATGCAACTGCTCGAGTGCGGCGGGCGTGGATTCTTTGATCGGGTCGGCTACGGCAATGATGCCCATCGTCCGGCCGTCCCACGCGACGAAGATGACGCCGTCTCCCTTCGCTTGCAGGTCGTCGGCGCGTTTCGCGAAGTTGTGCATCTCGTGCACGCCCTGGTCGTGGAGGAATTTCGGTTTGCCCACGACAACATGTCGTTCGCCGACCCGACCTGTCACTCCTCCCCCAGTCGTTGATTGGAAATCAGCGACCGCGGGAATCTCGATGCCGCGATCGGTGGCGCCCTTCACGAGTGCCTGGGCCAATGGATGCTCGCTGTTTTTCTCGACGGCAGCTGCGAGCG
>JBPCLI010000142.1:0-9397 GCA_051003415.1 Chthoniobacterales bacterium
TTGTTCTCCGGGGAGAGTCGGACAGTGGGGTTTGGGTGGTCGTCCTCCCCCCCCAAAAGCCGACAACCTGCAGGAGCAGGAAAAGAAGAGCGGCCGCTCCGGCCAGGCTGAATATCCAACGCGCAACGCGTGAGCTGGCAGGCGGCGGGTTCTGCGCCAGGATCCGCGTCTTCAAGCCAAAGGGCGCCGGTAAGGCTGCGAGGTGCGCCGACATCGCGCGATCGAAGGCCTGCTCCTCCGCCAGCCAGCGCGCCAGCTCCGGCGAACGCTCCGCCATCTGCAAAGCCTCGACCACCTGCGGATCGCTCCGGTCTGCCGCGCCCGGCGGACAAGCCTGGAGGATCAGCCGCGCTTCCTGCTCATTCATGGGTGGATCCTCCCCGGTTCGTTTTCGTTAGGCCAGCGTCGTCCGCCAGCGCCTTGCGCAGTTGCGCTTTGCCGCGCGAAATGCGCGACATCACCGTCCCGATCGGGATCTGGAGCGCCTCCGCGATTTCCTTGTAGGAGATTTGTTGTAGATAAAAAAGCGTTAGCGGCACGCGATAAATTTCGTCCAAGGCGAAAAGCGCATTTTGTACGATGTCGCCGTCGAGCTGCTCGACGACCGAGGCCGGCACCGTCTGCGCCTCGATCGCCTCCGGGTTGTCTTCGACATCGACCAAACGGTCCTGCTGCCGTTTCCGGCCCAAAAATTCGCGGTAGAGCGAGGTGAAAAGCCAACTCTTGACCTTGGTGGCATCGCGCAACTGATGGCCTTTCGTCGCCCAAAGAAAAAAGGTCTGCTGCGTCAGATCGCTCGCGTCGGTTTCCTTTCGGCTGAGCGAGAGAGCGAAGCGATAAAGCGGCTGATAGTAGTCTTCCACGAGTTTTTCGAAATCGAGGAGTGCCACGCTGCGAGCGTAATTCGGCTCGGCCGAGGTCGCCAAGAAAAACAGGCAAGCGGGCACTCCCAGTGCCAGAAAGTGCGAGGAGGCAGATTTGGGCTTATTCCCCCTCGGGAGAAACTAAAAAACCCATTTGCCGCCGGCCGAGGACAATGCCGGCAGCTCACCCGTGGAATAATCGGTCTTGCCGATCGCGCCCCACATCTTGGTCCCGGTCGCGTCCCGCCAGTGTTTGCTCATGCTTTCGCCGGTGTGGCAGCCCCAGCTTTTGACGTAGGCGTCCCGCGCAAAGGCGCGCCGATTCATCCGGCCCAGCTCCGATTCGTGCAGCCAGGATTTCGAGGCGCTGTCGACCACGTTGCTATAGTCAAAGAGGAAACAGGCCTTGTTCGAGTGCCCGAAATATTCGAATCCTGAAATCTTCAGCTGGTCCCGCGGCTGACCATTGTTCACGTAGTCGATGACCGCGCCACCGCGATTGAAGTAGACCAGGTTGAGATGAAATTTGTCGCGGATGCTGTTGATGTTCGCGATTAGGTCCTGTTTTTCCTGCACCCCGCGATCAAGGTAACCGGGCTTGTAAACCAGCCAGGTAATCATGGCATCAGGGCCAAGCTGGGCGCGCAGCTGCTCCGTCCGGACGCGCGCGGAATGGACGAAATTAGCCCACCAATGATCGTGCGGCTGCGCCTTGTATTGTTCCCACTGGTGCAAGGACGGGCCGCCCACGAGCAGAATGTATTCACTCTGTTGCGCCTGAGCCGCGGCCGTGGCGAAAAGGCTGAGCAGGATGAGGAGAGCGAATCGCTGTTTCATGACATGGACGGGAGCAGTATCTATGCGCGGAACGGAAGAGCGTGCAAGGGCGGGGCTCAATGCGGGGCGCGCCGCAGGGATAGGCCCACCGCGCTGACCACGATCAAAAGCACGCCAAACGTGCAAACGATCGCCGCGCCCGAGGGCAGGTCCCATTGAAAGGAAAGAATCAACCCAACGACCCCGCCGACGAGGGCAATCAGCCAGCCAATCAGAAGGCGTTTGCCTAACGAATTGGCGAGATTAATTCCACAGACCGCGGGCACGATGAGGTAGCTGAAAACGAGCAAGACGCCGGCGATGCGGACAAAGCTCGTCACCACCAGGCCGAAGAGCGCGTAAAACAAAAAATCCCACCAGCGCACGCCCAGCCCGCGCTTGTAGGCCCCGTCCCGGTCGAAAGAAACGAGCAGGAATGATTTGCGGAGCGCGAAATGGACGAGCCCGACGAAGAGGAAAAGGCCGAAACACTTCCACACCTCAACCGGCGTCACGAGCAGGATGTTGCCGATGAGCATGTTCTTGATCTCCTCGTCGCCCTCTGCCGCCCGGCTCAAGAGCAGGACAGCCGCGGCCGCGGCCACCACGTAACCAATGCCGATGATCGCCTCCTGTGGAATCGGGCTGGCGCGTTTCCCGGTCACGGAAAAAATTGCCGCCCCGAGGAGCGTGAAGCCGAGCGCGATGAAAAAGGCCGGCCAACTCTCGAGATTGAGATGGAGCAGGACTGCGACACAGATGCCTAACGAAGCCATCTGTGCCATCGCGATGTCGATGAAGATGATTCCGCGCCTAACGACATGGAGCCCCAGATAGACCAGCAGCCAGGGCAACAAAACGCAGGCCACGATCGGCCAAAACATAACGTCCCACATGGTTATTTCAGCGCCGCCGCGAGATTGTTCACGAGCTTGTCGATGAGCTGCATGTAGGTATCCGTCCCGGGAAGCGCCCCGGGAAATTGTGCGAAATCGACCACTTTGGCGCCGGTCGATTGCGCCACCTTCTCCGCGATCTTCCGGTTGTGATACGGCTCGACGATGATCGCCTTAATCTTCTGCGCCTTCATTTGCTCAATCACCTCCGCCAGGTGGGAAGGCGAAGGCGGGATCCCGGGCTTCGGTTCCAGGAAAATGTTGATGTTGAATCCGAAACGGTGCGCGAAATAAGGCCACGAATCGTGGTAAGCGACGAGGCTCTGGCCCTTGAACGGAAGCAGCTTCGCGCCCCATTCCTGGAGCCTGGCGTTGATCGTGGTTTCAAATTTCTTTTCGTTCGCCTGGTAAGCGGCCGCGTGCGCCGGATCAACCGTCGCGAAACTCGCCGCGATATGCTGCGCTACCGTCTTGGCAATGATCGGGTCGACCATGAAATGCGGATTGCCCATCGCGTGCACGTCGCCCGCGGCTCGGGTCAGTTGCGCCGGCACTTCCATCAACCGAATGCCCTGCGATGCCTCTATCCGTCCGGGTTGGCCGGCCTCGATTTTCGGATTACGGGCGTTTTGCAGGAGCGGCGGAAGCCAGCCGATCTCGAGCTCCGCTCCGCCGTCAATCAGGACGTCGGCCTGGCGCAACTTCACGACGAAACTCGGCCGGGCATCGACGAAATGCGGATCCTCGGTCGGCTTCGCAAGGACAGTGACGTCGACGTTGTCGCCTCCGACATCACGTGCGATCGCCGCGAGGTCGGGAAGCGTGGCGACGACGTTTATTTTCGCCTGCGCCGTCAGGGTTGTGGTCAAGGCAAAGCAGAGAAGCGCTGCCGTTTTCGTTAGGCTGGTTGGTTTCATAAATCAGAACTTGTGGGCGCCGTGCGCGCCGAGGATGAACTCGAACTGGAGGAAAATGGAATCTGCTTCGTGGCCGGCGACGAAATCATTTCCGTCCAAAAAGTCGTGGTTGTACTCGAGACGCAGTTTGGAAAACTCCGTCGGATACCACGTGAGGTCGCCCGAGATTCGCGACCGGCTCTGGCGGGTCGGGTCATCTGTAAAGGCGGAATTTTGCATGTGCAAAAAGTCGCCCCGTAAGCCAGTGGTCCATCCTTTCTTGAAGCCCCAAACGACCTGCGAGTAGATGCCCCAATCGTGAAAGGTCTCCGCCACCGGGAACAATTGATCCACGCCGCGTCCGGCCTCGAAGCGCCGATACATCACTTCGCTCTGCCATTTCACGAATGGAAAGCCGCCCTCCGCGCGCGCCGATTTCCATTTGTAGAGCAGGTCGGCGCCATAAATCTGGGTGCGCGAGTTGGCCCCGGTTTCATTCGAACCAAACGCGCCGGAGACGCCCGCGAGGACAGTCTGCGTCGGGCTCAGATCAACGGAATTTTCCCAGCGCGGAATATAAACGAAATCCTGCAACCCGCGCGCTTCACGGTCGGTCGTTAGGCGACCGAAGAAAGTGCCGTCGACGCCCGGATTGCGGAATGAGTAACCGGTGTTGCCGCGGCCGTTTTGCACCCCAAAGATGAATTGCGAATACCAGGAGACCGGCACCGTCCAGGAGACCTGCGCGCCGACTCCGCGCAAACCATCCGAGCCAAGCAGGCGGCCGTGCACAACGGGGTCATCGACGAAATCCCACGTGTGAGGATGCGTCGGGTTAATCCGGCCGAAAGCAGCGAAAAACTGGCCGCCCTTCAACTGCAGGCCCCAGGGCAAACCAGTCGTCTGCATGAAAGCTTCCTCGACCTCGAGCTCGGTCGAATTGTCGTTATTCAGCTTGAAAACGATGTTGGCGAAGCCTTCGAAGTAGGGGTCGACCGCACCGTCGAGCGCGAGCTCGAGGTTACGCGCGTTGAAGCCCCGCTGCTGCGGATCGTGATCGCCGGTTTCAAGCCGGTCGAGATTGCGGTCGCTCGAATAGGCGAGGGCAAACTGTCCGTCGAACGAGATGTTCATGTAGGTTTTTCCGCCGCCCGCGATCGTCATCGGCGCGGTCAGGGAAGCGCCGGCGCCGGTCGAGGAAATGGTTTCCGGCGAGCTCGTGACCGCGGCGTCCGTGGTCGGGAATTGCTCGCTCGCAACCGGTGCCGTGCCCGGCGCAGTCGCGGGCAGCGGTGTGGGTTGCACACTCGACGCCACGACCGAATCGTCGGTTGTGGGAAAGAGTGGCGGGGCGTTGGCCGCCGGTGAAGGCGAAGCGGCCGCGGTGCTGGTCTCGCCCGCCGGTAGGGTGGTGGGACCGGCATTCATTTTGGCCAGCGCATCCTGCTGCTCCTTTAATTGTTGCTGTAATCCTTTGACCGTTTCGGTCAGCGCCTGCACCTGCTGACGCAACATCTCGACGTCGTTAGGCGACGGAGCCGGCGCCGCCTGCTGGCTCCAGCCGATCGCGGGCAGGACAAACACGGCCGCAAAAAATAGTATTTTTTTCAAGTTCTGTTCCACTGCATCCGGCCCCCGGCCAGACATTTGCCTCCACGGAATTGCGTTCAGCGCGAGATTGGATCGGGCATCGCGCGGAACGCGCGAGCGACACTGCCGCGGCCGGTGCGCGGTCAATCCAATTCGTTAGGCCAACGACGGAGGCGCGTGCTCGAGGAGCGAGAAATCTCGGTTCGGTGGAAGGGAAAAGATCTCAGCGGGCGGCTGGATGTTAAAAACAGCCAGCAAAAAGGGCGCGGTCAGAACCGGCGAAGTGACGCTCGCCTCGCATTGGCCCGCCGCCGCAAAGGTGACCAGGCAGACGTGCATAGCAGAAGCGTCGGGATGAAGGAACTCGTGCCATTCGGGCGAAGAACTGAGGAGGGCGGCCAGGAAGATCGCACCTGCGAGCAGAGCCGACAGAAAGAGTTGCCCTAACGAACAGGGATTTGCAGGATGGCGCTCCGACATCGCGGCAGGATCATTCTCCAACCGGCCGCCGCTGGCAAGCGGCAAAGAGATCAGTGCTTCCTGCTCGCGGTCTCGTAATTCTGCCAGGATTGCCAGCCGCGCTCCCAGTTTCCATGAGCGTGGTCCTTGCCTAACGACTCAGCCGCTCGGCAACTTCCTTTTGCACCGCGAGCAGCTCTTCCGGCACGTAGGGCGCGAGGGTTTGGAAAAATTCTTTTTGACCCGCCAATTCCTTGACCCACTCGTCCGGTTTGACCGCCAGCAGTTCGCTCAGGTTCGCCTCGGAAACGCCGGTCAAATCTTCCAGGTCGAGATCCTCCGGTCGCGGCACCGCGCCGATCGGGCTTTCCCCCGCCCCGCCGCGGCCTTCACAACGATCGATGATCCATTTCAAAACTCGCATGTTGTCGCCGAAACCGGGCCAGAGGAATTTTCCTTCCGCATTTTTGCGGAACCAATTGACGTGAAAAATGAGCGGCGGATTTGTTAGGCGAGGGCCAGTCGCGAGCCAGTGCCGGAAATAATCGCCCATGTTGTAGCCGCAAAATGGCAGCATCGCCATCGGATCGCGCCGCACCTGGCCGACCGCCCCGGTCGCGGCGGCGGTCGTCTCGGAAGCCATCGTCGCGCCGATGTAAACGCCGTGATTCCAATCGTCGGCCTGGAAAACCAGCGGCATCGTATTGCTCCGGCGCCCCCCAAAAATGATCGCGCTGATCGGAACGCCGACCGGATCCTCGACCTCGGGGTCGAGCACTGGGTTGTTCTGCATTGGAACCGCGAAACGGCTGTTTGGATGAGCCGCTTTCTCTTTCGAGGCCGGCGTCCAGGGATTGCCTTTCCAGTCAATTGCCTCGTGAGGCGGGGCGCCGTCTTTGCCTTCCCACCAGACATCGCCATCTTTCGTTAGGGCGACATTCGTGAAAAGGGTGTCGTGCTCGATCGAGTGCATCGCATTCGGATTCGAGCTGTAGCTTGTTCCCGGGACGACGCCGAAATAGCCGTTCTCCGGATTGACCGCGTAGAGCCGGCCATCCTTCCCGATTTCCATCCAGGCGATGTCGTCGCCAACGGTGGTGATTTTCCAGCCGTCGAAATGTTTCGGGGGAATGAGCATCGCGAAATTCGTTTTCCCACAGGCACTCGGAAAAGCGGCCGCGACGTAATGCTTTTTTCCCTCCGGCGATTCCACACCGAGGATGAGCATGTGCTCGGCAAGCCAGCCCTGCTTTTTCGCAAGATAAGAGGCGATCCGGAGGGCGAGACATTTTTTGCTCAGGAGGACGTTGCCGCCGTAACCGGAGCCGACCGAAATGATGGCGTTGTCCTGCGGGAAATGGCAGATCCAGCGACGCTCCGGGTTGAGATCGAGCAGCGAATGAACTCCGCGATTGAATTCCGCGCCCGCTTTTTCGCCCAGTTTCCCCGAGGCCTGCGCCCCCATCCGGGTCATGATGCGCATGCTCAAAACAACGTAGATCGAGTCGGTAATTTCGTAGCCGACCTTGGCCAGCGGCGAATCGGGCGGGCCCATGATGTAGGGCACGACGAACATCGTGCGCCCGCGCATCGCGCCTTTCAGCAGACCGTACAATTTGCTGTAGGTCTCGGCCGGGTCGGCCCAATGGTTGGTCGGGCCGGCTTCCTCTTCCGTCGGGGTGCAGATGAGGGTGAATTGCTCGACCCGCGCGACGTCATTCGGGTTGGAACGATGCAGGTAGCAGCCGGGCACTTTATCCTGGTTGAGCTTAATCAGGATTCCCTGGCGGCAGGCTTCGCCTAACAAGTAGTCATTCTCCGCTTCCGAGCCATCGCACCAGAAGATGTTGTCGGGAGTGGTCAGCGCCTCGACTTCGTGCGCCCAATCGAGGACCGCCTGGTTGGCCGGTTGGTTTTCACCCATGCCACTGGGCGGTGAAATGGCAGGAGCGATATTTTCCATAGTCTGTGCGGCCTGTAGCGTGCGGGCGGATTCTCAATTTGAACGCTTCAGCGGCGAGGCCAAGGAAAAATTAGCCGAATGGACGGAGAAGGTAGCGCACGCTTCCAGCGTGTGGTTGGCGGCATCCTGCCGCGAACTCGGTTGAACGCGCGCGGTAGGATCCCGCACGCCGCACGCCGCAAGCTGGAAGCTTGCGCTACCGCACGCCTCGCCGTTTACTATCGTTATGTTTGGCGTCGCGACATCGGATGACTACCAGCCGGTAGCCTGGATGGGTCGTTATCCGATTCATGTCACGACCCTCCTCGTGATGGTCCACGTCATCTGCATGATCGTGAGTTGCCTGCTGATCGCGATCGGCGCCGGAAGCTTTCTCAACCTCCTCGCCTTCGACAGCGCCCAGGTCCTCTCCGCCGGCCGACTATGGCAGGTCGTCACCTACGCCTTCGTCCATTCCCCTTCCGGTCTCATCTGGTTCGCGATCGAGATGTACATGCTCTTCGCTTTCGGCCGTGAAGTGGAACGCTTCATCGGGCGGCGCGCCTTCATCACGCTTTATCTTTTGCTCCTCTGTGTGCCGCCGATTTTGCTTACCATCTGGGGGCTCTGGCATCGCACCGGCCTGGCTGGCTCGGCCACGATTCATTTCGCGATCTTCATCGCCTTCGCCGCAATCTATCCAAACGTCGAACTCTTCCTCCGCGTCTTGGCGAAATGGGTCGCGCTTGTTTTCGTCGCCGCCTATTCGCTTCAACTCCTCGCTTTCCACGCCTGGTCGGAGCTGACCGTCCTCTGGATGAGCGTCGGCCTGGCCTATGGCTTCATCCAGGTGCGCGGTACTGGCCCCGAACTTGCCTGGCTGACGGATTGGACGTCTCGCTGGCGTTCGAAGCGTTCGCTCAGTGTCGTCCCGCGCCCGACGGCTCGCCGGGTGGTGGAACCGGAGAACATTTACGAATCGATCGATCCGGTCCTGGACAAGATTTCGAGATCCGGCATCGGCAGTCTGACCGCGAGCGAACGGCGCGCACTCGACCGGGCGCGCAATCGGCTCCTGAAAAAATCCGAGTGAGCGAACCGGCGACCGGCCCCCTGCGGCTCAGCGTCATTGTTCCGTCCTGGAACGATCATGCCGCCCTGGCGCGTCTTCTGTCCGATCTCGTTAGGCTGAAAAATCTGCACGAAGTGATTGTGGCCGACGCTTCTCCCTGCCCCATCGCGGCCGAGGCGGCGCGGACGGCGGGCGCCATTTATCTGCCGGCTCCCCAGCCGAACCGCGGCGCGCAAATGAACCTTGCCGCAGGCCACGCCACCGGCGACGTCCTCATCTTCCATCACGTGGATTCGATCCTCACCGCCGCGCATCTCACTGCCATCGCGCAAGCGCTGCAAAACCAGGACGTTCTCGGCGGGGCGTTTTATCGCAAATTCGATCGACGCCATCCGCGGCTCGTCTGGTTTGAAGCGGTTGGGCGTTTTCTCACCCGGCACGGCGGGAGTTTCTTCGGCGACCAATCAGTTTTCGTGAGGCGAGAAACCTTTCGCGCGCTGGGCGGCTTCGCTCCCATTCCGCTCATGGAAGACATGGAGTTCTCCCGGCGCCTCCGGCGTTTCGGGCCGGTCGTGGTGCTCGATCCGCCGCTCGAATCTTCCACTCGTCGTCACCGCGGGCGCGGGCCGTGGCGAACCTCTATCCAGAACGGGCTTTTCATCGTTCTTTACAAATGCGGACTCTCTCCCGTCCATCTGCATCGCTGGTATTACCGCGAGCCGCGCGTCGCGCCTGGCGAATCACTCATCAGCCCGCAACCGCTCGAGGAACTCAGCCGGCGTTGAAGCTTCCCGCAGCGCCTGCCGGGTCGCGTCCTTGCTCAGGCGGCGCGCCAGGCCGCCGACGCAGATCAGGTAGTCGTT
>JBPCLI010000143.1:0-3365 GCA_051003415.1 Chthoniobacterales bacterium
CGCCTGCGCTCCCCGGCACCCCGTCCGGCGCAGATCGTGTGCAAGCAATCCGTTGAATTTTCGGTCGCAGCGAGCAAACTGCGCGAGCATGCGCGCAATTCTCGCCTTGGAAGATGGCCGGCTTTTCCACGGCGAATCGTTCGGCGCCGCCGGCACCTGCGTCGGCGAAATCTGTTTCAACACTTCCATGACCGGTTACCAGGAGGTACTGACCGATCCGTCGTATCGCGGCCAGATCGTCGCGATGACTTATCCGTTGATCGGCAATTACGGCACCAACGCGGCCGATGCCGAGAGCCGCTCGCCGCATGTGCGCGGATTTGTGATCGAGGAACTGAGCGAGGCGCCGAGCAACTGGCGCTCCGAAAGTTCGCTCGATGAATATCTGCGCCAGTGGAAGATCCCGGGCGTGCAGGGAATCGACACCCGCGCGCTCACGCGCCACCTCCGCACGCGCGGCGCGATGAAGGCTTGCCTAACGACCGAGGATATTGCCCCGGAGGAAGCGGTCCGTCGCGCGGTGGAAGGCAAGGGGGTGGTCGGGATGGACTACGTGCGCGAAGTCACGACGGCGACTGCTTACACCTGGGATCCGGACGATGAAGCGAGCGTCATTTGGTCAACGGAGGCAATCGGGAAAACCGCGCTTCCGCCGATCCGCCATCGGATCGTGGCTTACGATTACGGGATGAAGGAAAACATTCTGCGCCGGCTGCGCCAGAATGGTTTTGGCGTGACGGTCTTGCCTGCGACGGCGACCGCGGAGGAAGCCCTCAGCTACAAACCGGACGGTGTTTTTCTTTCCAACGGACCAGGCGATCCTTCGGTGCTCGATTACGCGCACGAGGCGGTGCGTGACCTGATGGGCCGGGTGCCGATTTTCGGGATTTGTCTTGGCCACCAGATGCTCGGCTACGCTTTTGGCGGCCGGACTTTCAAACTCAAGTTCGGGCACCGCGGCGGGAATCAACCGGTTAAGGATTTAGCTACCGGAAAAGTCGCAATCACCTCGCAGAATCACGGTTTCGCGGTCGATCCCGATTCTCTGCCTAACGATGTCGAGGTGACTCATATCAACCTGAATGACGGCACCGTCGAGGGGATGCGTCATCGCGAGTTGGCGATCTTCAGCGTGCAATACCATCCCGAGGCCGCACCCGGTCCGCACGATGCGAGCTATTTTTTTGCCGAGTTCGCACGCCTGATCGAGCGGAGCTGAATCTCCCACTGGCAAATCCCATCCTAACGAATTGACCGTGGCGCACTTCGGGCGGACGTTCCGGCATGTATTCAACTACCGAAAGAGTTCCGAAGTTTATGAAACTGGCGGTCACCCTTGCTTTCACCGCGGCGCTTGCGACCGCACCCCTGGCCTTCGCAGCCGAGCCGGAGAAATCCGACGCTGCCACGAAGGAAGTGACTGGCGAGATCGTCGACATGATGTGCTACGTCGATCACAACGCGATGGGCGAGAAGCACGCCAGTTGTGGCGAGAAATGCATCAAGGGCGGCGGACCCGTCGGGATCGTGAGCGAAGGCAAAGCCTATCTCGTGGTCGGCGCACATAAGCCGATGAACGACGAGCTGGCGCCTCTCGCCGGCAAAACCGTCACCCTCAAGGGTAAGATGGCGACCAATGGCGGAGTCGCGATGCTGGAGAACGCCGAGATCATCAAGAAGTAATCCGGCAGGCGAGCGAAAACGCGCCCTCTTCGGCTGTTGCCGGGGTGAGCGCGTTTTTTGCGTACTTCTGGGAGGTGGACGCTACTTCGCGTCCACTGGGACGGGGATGATACCACCCGGGCCGTCCTGTGTGCCGGCAGCCTTTTCGCGTCTTCGGGGGTGAGATCGACCAACTCGATCCTTAAATTTTTTTCGCCCGCGCCATTGCTCATCGTCATCTTGTAGAACTTCAAGGGCCATCGGGTTGGTCGTGTAGAGAAAGGGTTCCAGCGTCGCATCATCCTTCGCCTCAAAGGCCGCCTTATACTTCGCGGTAAACTGCTTTTCCTGTTCCGGAGTGCCGTCCTGAAGCGCGGTCGCGCAAATGCTGGCGGCGATGAGTAGTAGAGAGAAAGGAGGATTCTTTTTCCATGTGGAAATTTCGATTGTCCAGAGGTTTAGCAGCCGATCCGATCCTCTGGGAAGAGAATATTCCGCAGGGGAAGCGAGCCACCCGCGCTAGGACGGGGAAAAATCCGTTGCTGGCCCGCGTTTCGCGAGCTAATTGCACGTCTGCCGAACCGGCCCGCGCATGAATATTCACGAGTACCAGGCGAAAGAATTACTGCAAAAGTTCGGCGCGGCCACCCCTCGCGGCAAGGTCGCCGACACTCCTGAGGAAGCGGAAAAGATCGCGCGTGAGCTCGGAACGAACGAACTGGTCGTCAAGGCCCAGGTGCACGCTGGCGGACGCGGGAAGGGGACTTTCGCGAATGGTTTCAAGGGTGGTGTGCATCTTGTGAAATCGCCCGCGGAGGCGCGCGATGTCGCCGCAAAAATGCTGGGCCAGACGCTCGTGACTCACCAGACCGGCGCGGCCGGGCGGGTTGTGAACAAGGTGCTCGTGGCGGAATCGGCCGATATCGAGCGCGAGATTTATTTTGCCGTGTTGCTCGATCGCGCGACGGCGGCGCCGTTGATCGTGGCGAGCACGGAAGGCGGCGTGGAGATCGAAACCGTCGCCGAGAAATCGCCCGAGAAAATCATGCGCGAGCCGATCGATCCGCTGGCCGGTTTGCAACCATTCCAGACTCGTAAACTGGCGAAGCAGCTCGGGTTTAAGTCCGACCAGATCAAGCCGGCGGCGAAACTTTTCAGCGCGCTCTATCGTACCTTCATCGAGTCAGATTGCTCAATGGTGGAAGTGAATCCGCTGGTCGTGACGACGAAGGGCGAGGTCCTCGCGCTCGACGCGAAATTCAACTTCGACGACAACGCGCTTTACCGGCATCCCGAGATCGCGGCGATGCGCGACACCGCGGAGGAAGATCCGCGCGAAGTCGAGGCTTCCAAGTACGGCCTCAATTACATCGGCCTCGACGGCAACATCGCCTGCCTTGTCAACGGTGCCGGTCTCGCCATGGCAACGATGGACATCATTAAGTTTTACGGCGGCAGCCCGGCGAATTTCCTCGATGTCGGCGGCGGCGCGACCGAGCAGCAGGTCACGGAAGCGTTCAAGCTCCTCGTCTCGGACGCGAATGTGAACGCGATCCTGGTCAATATTTTCGGCGGGATCATGAAGTGCGACGTCATCGCGCAGGGGATCATCAACGCCGTCAAGGCGGTGAAGTTGCCGGTGCCGCTGGTCGTTAGGCTGGAAGGAACGAACGTCGACGCGGGCAAGAAATTAATCGCGGAAA
>JBPCLI010000144.1:0-17569 GCA_051003415.1 Chthoniobacterales bacterium
ACCGCGCCGACGCCCATGATGGAAGTCGAGATAACGTGAGTGGTGGAAAGCGGAATGCCCCACGAGCTGGCAACCTGGATGATGACGGCGGCACTCGTTTCAGCGGCGAAGCCATGGACTGGCTGCAGTTTTACCATCTTATGGCCGAGAGTCCGGATGATGCGCCAGCCACCGGCGGCCGTGCCGGCGGCCATGGTTGTGGCGCAGAGAATTACGACCCACAGGTTGACCTTGAACTCCGGGGTGTGCAGGAAATCCAGGAACGGCGGGAGATGCGCGAACTTGCCGTTGGTGGTGCCGGTGTAAAGGGCGAGGGCGATGATGCCCATTGTTTTTTGCGCGTCGTTTGTGCCATGGCTGTGCGCCATCCACGCGGCACTGCCGAGCTGGAGCTTGCCAAAGATCGAGTGAACGAAGTGCGGTGTAAATTTTCGCAGCACGATGAGCAGGATGATCATGAGCAAGCCACCGAGGAGGAATCCGATCACGGGCGAGGTGATCATCGGGACGATCACTTTTGGCAGGAGACCGGATTGCCATTTCAAAACCGACCAATCGCCGCGGGCGGAGGCAATGGCCGCTCCGCTCAGCCCGCCAATGAGAGCGTGACTCGAACTCGAGGGCAGCCCGAGCATCCAGGTGATGAGATTCCAGACGATGGCGCCGATCAACGCACAAAGGATCGTGGGCATCGTGACCACATGGAGATCGACGATGCCTTTGCCGATCGTGGAAGCGACGGCCGTGCCGGTGAGGGCGCCGGTCAGATTAAAGAAAGCGGCCATCGCGATCGCTTGCCGCGGAGTGAGCACTTTGGTCGAGACGACGGTCGCGATCGCATTGGCGGCGTCGTGAAAACCGTTGATGTATTCAAAAACGATCGCCGCCAGGACGACGAGGATAAACAGAGTCATGCGAACCGACTGCGAAACGATCCTAGGAATACTTAAGGACGATCTGGAGAATGATGTTGCCCGCGTCGCGGCAGCGGTCGATCACTTTTTCCAAAAGCTCATACAGGTCGCGCAGAAAGATGATCTGCTTCGGATCGTAACTGCCGTGATATAGATCGCGCAGCAGGTCGAGCTCGAGTTTGTCGGCCTGCCCCTCGATGGTTTGCAGGCGGGCATTCTTCTCGCGCGCGGCTGCGGCGTCGGTTCCCTTGCGCAACGCTTTTACCATTGCCAGCACGGCCTCGGCGGCTTGGTCGAGCAGTTCGAGGTGACTCTTGAAATCGAGGTCGTGCAGGTCGTCCGGACAAATCAAAATGCGTTCGCCGATCTTCGCCACCGTCTTGGGGATCTTGTAGAGCGCGGCGGCGAGGGACTGGATGTCCTCGCGCTCGAACGGCGTGATGAAGGTCTTGCAGAGCTGCTCAGTCAGTTCCTGCGTGATTTCCTTGTCTTTGCGCCGGCTGTTGGCGAACTCCTCCAGGCTCTTGGGCGATTCCTTTCGCTCCAGCCGGGCAAGGAGCGCGACCAGATGATGAACACTTTGGTCCGCCTGCTCCGCGCTCGATTCGAGCAGGTTAAAAAATTTCTCGTCGTGTCCGAGCAGCTTCTTGATCGAAAACATGGGCGCAATCCGGCAGAATGTTACTTCACTGCGCTAATGCAAATCGCGCCACCCGCCAAGCCGAAAAAATTGGCGCCTTGTTTTGCCTAACGATTTGCGGGTTGAAAGGGCTGGTGCCGAATGTCCTCGGCCGCCGCGGCGTAGACTGCGTCCTCCGCGATATTGGTCGCATGGTCGCCCACCCGTTCGAGATGGCGTGCGATGAACATGAGGTTCAAATAACCGCGGAGCTGTTCCGGGTCCTGCGCCATTCGTTCGATGAAGCGTCGACTGGCATTCGAGTTCATTTCGTCGAGCGCCTTGTCGCGTGCCTTAAGGCCTCGCGCCAGCTCGACATCTTCGACCACAAAGGCGTCTACGCTGTCCTTGAACATCTTCATGGCATGCTGACGCATCGGCCCGATTAGCTCGAGTTCTGGCAAGGCCGGGTGCCGGTTCAGCTTGCGCGCTTTGCGCGCGATGTTGACTGCCTGATCCGCCATTCGCTCGAGGTTGGAGCAGAGTTTCATGGCCGAGATAACGCGGCGCAGGTCGGACGCGACCGGCTGAAAGCGGAGCAACAGGTCGATTCCATCTTTGTCGACTTGCTTCTCGAGTTGGTCGATCTCTTCATCGTCCGCGATCGCGGTCGCGCAAAGATCGTCGTCTCGCGTCATTAAACCGGTGAGCGCATTGTCGAGGCTGCGCTCGGTCAGGCTGGCCATCATCAGGACATTGTTGCGCAAGGTGGCGAGCGCTTCGTCGAAGGTGCCGAGGATATGTTTTGAAATCATCCGGTCCTCTCTCTCAGCCAAATCGGCCGGTGATGTAATCCTCTGTCTGGCGCTGCACAGGTTGTGAAAAAATCCGGGCCGTATTACCGAACTCGATGAGGCGGCCGAGGTAAAAGAATGCAGTGTTGTCCGAGCAGCGGCCGGCCTGTTGCATGTTGTGAGTAACGATCACGATCGTGTAATCGTTCTTCAGCGTCCGGATGAGCTCTTCCACTTTCGCGGTCGCGATCGGGTCGAGCGCGGAGCACGGCTCGTCCATCAAGATGATCTCAGGTTCGACCGCAAGCGCGCGCGCGATGCAAAGCCGCTGCTGCTGCCCGCCGGAAAGTCCGTAGGCGCTGCGGTCGAGGCGATCTTTTACTTCGTCCCAGAGCGCGGCGGAGCGCAGGCTTCTCTCGACCGCTTCATTGATTCGTGAGCGCTTCGTCACGCCGGCGATGCGCAGTCCGTAGGCAATGTTGTCGTAAATCGATTTCGGGAACGGATTCGATTTTTGAAATACCATCCCGATTCGCCGTCGCAGATCGACAACGTCAACGGCGGGATCGTTAATGTCGCGGCCTTCGATCATGATCGATCCCCTAACGATGCGTGCAGCGTCGACGAGATCGTTCATCCGGTTGAAGCAGCGCAGCAGGGTCGTCTTGCCGCAGCCTGACGGCCCGATGAAAGCCGTCACCGCGCGGGGCGGAATTTGCAGGCTGACCTCGTGCAGGACCTCGTGGTTGGCATAGGCAAAAGTGAGATCGCGCACATCGATCGTGGGTTTGACCTCGCCCTTAGGTGACGGCGTCGTCGGGTCGACTCGGCTGCCAATTTTTGTTGAGGTGACTTCGGGCATATCGAGCAGGTTTACCATAACAGGCGACTACGGTGGCGTTCGCGCAGGACGACGGATGTGAGCGCGATCAACATCACTAAAAGAAGAAAAACAAAGGCGGCGCCGTATTGCACGCGTTCCGTGTACTCGTTTTGCGGGATCTTCGAGCTGACGACGTAAATGTGATAGGGCAAGGCCATCACGCCTTGGAAAAAAAAGTCCGTCCAGTGCTGCACCTGCCACGGCATCTCGTCGCGCAAGGCGTAGGCGGCGGTGAACATGATCGGCGCGGTCTCGCCCGCCACGCGAGCGATGCCGAGAATCGACGCGGTCAGAATGCCTGGCATGGCATAGGGCAGGACATTCTTGCGAATCGTCTGCCACTTCGTCGCCCCGAGGGCGAGCGAGCCCTCGCGCAAGCCCTGTGGCACCGCCCGGAGTGATTCTTCGCTCGCGGTGATGATCGCCGGAAGAACCATCAAACCGAGCGTAAACCAACCGGCGAGAAGCGAAACGTTCCAGTGAAAGAAAATCACGAAAAGTCCGAATCCGAAGAGCCCAAAAACAATCGAGGGCACGCCGGCGAGATTCAGAATCGCGATCCGGATGAGCCGGATAAAGCGATTGTTGCGACTGTATTCGCTCAGATAAATGGCGGCGCTGATCCCGATGAAAAGCGCGACCACCATCGAGCCGATGACAAGCAGCGCTGTCCCGACGATGCAGGGCCAGATGCCGCCGGCGGAATAGGCGACGGTCGTGGGTTCGACCTTGGCGTTCGGGTGCTGCGCCTGCCAGGCACGGAACTCGGTGTCGCCTAACGACATCTTTTTCCCCTCGAAATCGAAAACAAAAAGTGTCTCCGGTTTCTCGGTCAGGAACGCGACATTCACAAACGGCGGCTTGGTCGTGAAAACGGTCTGGCCGCCTTTCCAGCCGATCTCGATGAAGATGTAACTCGTACAGGCTATGATGAAATAGGTCGCGAGCCGGAAGACCCAGAAGGCGATCTTTTCCGTCCAGCGCGAACGGGTCCGGAAAGCAGGCGAGGCACTGCGATCGTCGAGATTGGAGGCGAGGTTAAAGCCGGCGACGGCGAGCGGCGCCTCGTCCATTCTTTTTTCGGTGTCGTCCATGGCCATCTCCTTAACCAATGCTCATCCGGTAGCGCTGAACGATTTTCTGCGCGGCGTAATTGATCACGAGCGTGATCGTGAAAAGAACAAGGCCGACCATGAAGAGCGCGCGGTAATGAATGCTTCCTCGCACCACTTCGCCCATCTCCTGCGCGATGATGCCCGTCATGGTGTGGACGGGCTGGAAAAAGGCGCCGATTCCGTCGCTGAAATCGGGAATTTCGATCCGGTTTCCCGCGCAGAGCAGCACCACCATGGTCTCGCCGATGACACGACCGAATCCGAGCAGGATGGCTGAGATAATGCCCGAGAGCGAAGCCGGGACGAGAATGCGCATGATCGTTTGGAGGCGGTTTGCCCCAAGTGCATAGGAAGCTTCCTTGAAGCCGCGCGGAACGTTGCGCAACGCGTCCTCCGACAGGGTGAAAATGGTCGGGATCGCCATCAGCGCGAGCAGGCAACCGGCGGTGAACGCGTTTAGTCGTTCCGCGATCGGAAAGAACGAAACCCAGCTCAGGCAATGCGCTTGCGAGATGGTGCGGATGGCTTCACCCACGACCGCGATGCCGAAAAAGCCGAGCACCACCGAGGGGATGGCGGCAATAAATTCGATGTAGGGCTTGATCAGAGTTTTCTCGCCACGGGCGGCGATTTCACTGACGTAAATCGCGGCCGCGACACCGGCCGGGACGGCGATGAGAAGCGCGACAAACGAGACCATGAGCGAGCCGACTAACAATGGCCGGATGCCGTACCAATCCTGCCAAAAACTGGCCGTTATCCAGTCACGGCCAAAGAGAAATGCCGTGATCCCGCGATACCAGGGAATCGGCCGGTTTGGATTCCAACTCTCCAATTGCTGGTAAACGCCCGGGAGCGTGGCGACGAAGTTGCGCACGTCGTCTTTCCAGTCGCGAAATTGTTTGTTCACCGCTGGACTCGTTAGGCTGGACGCGCTGTTGAGGAGGCCGGCAAGTTTGGCCGCGACGGCAGAACTAGTCTGGCGAAAGGTTGGCGCGCTGGCCCGCAGGCGGGTGATGGTCGCGTTCTGATCGACCGGCGGCACGACGACCTGCGCGGCAGCCTGGGTCTCGTTGGCCCGCAGCAGCCGATCTTTCTCCGCGTTCATTTCGTCGCGTTTCGCGATTGCTTCCTTCAAGGCCATCGCGTCGTCGTTCAGATCGGAAACGAGACCGTTCAGGTCATCGCCCGCATCGCCGAAAGCGGTCGCAAATTGATCGAAAGGTGCGAGGGCCGCCTGCGCCTTTTCGTTAGTCAGGCCGCGCTGAGTAAGAGCTTTGAATTCGCGCAGCCGGATGCGATTGAGCGCGCGGATGAGTTCGGCATGCTCCCGCGCCTGGGCCCGGATGATGTCGACATACTCGAGCCCGGCGGTGCGATAGACCCGCAGGTTGCGCAGGTTTTCTCCAAAGAAAGTAAAGCCTTCGCGAAAAAGAAAAATCGTGATGAGAGCGAGGACGATGACGGCGACAAGCGCATTGCCGCCGAAGAAATATTTGATCGCCCGCTCGGCCATCTGGCGGGAATGGCGCCGTCGGTTTTCGGCGACCGCAGAGGGCAGGAGAGGTGCGGCGATTTCCACCCGCTGAGCATGCAAACGGCTGCTCGGCCGGGCAAAGTTTTTCGTGTTACGTTTGCGTGACGTGGAGCGGCAAATGCACCCGCACGGTGGTGCCGCGGCCGAGCTCGCTCTCCGCCTCGATGCTGCCGCCGTGCAATTGCGCAATGTGCTTCACGATCGAAAGCCCGAGGCCGGTCCCGCCCAGTTCGCGGTGCCGTGCCTTGTCCGCGCGATAAAAACGCTCGAAAATTCTCGGCAAATCGCGCGCCGGAATGCCGGCCCCTTCGTCGGCAACGCTCAGGGTCATGTATTCGGCGTTCCGTGTCGCGCGGACGGTAATGAGTCCATCGGGACGGGAGTATTTCACCGCGTTATCGAGGAGGTTGTAGATCACTTCCTGGAGGCGCCCTTCATCCACGCGGAGTGGCGGCAGATCGTCCGCGGCCTCGAGTTCGGTCCGGAGATTTTTCGTGGCAAATTTTCGCTCCCAGTCGCGCATGATCTCGCGCAGGAAAATCGCCGGCCGCACGGTCGAGAGATCCAGTTCGACCCCTGGACCTTCGAGGCGGGCCAGGCTCAGGACATCGTCGACGAGCAGATTCAGGCGATTGGAATGGCGCTCCATCACTTCGAAAATCCGAAGGAGCTCGGCTGGCGGCTGCTTCGGGTTTTCGAGCAACGTCTCGAGATAGCCGCGGAGGATGGAGAGCGGCGTGCGCAACTCGTGCGATACGTTGGCGACAAAGTCGCGCCGCATCGCCTCTGTTTGGCGCAAGCCGGTGACGTCCCGGAAAAGAACGACCGCGCCGCTCACCTTTCCGGGCTTGTCCTTGATCGGCTCGGCGACCACTTCGAGATGGCGCTCTTCCTCCGCGCTACGACGGAGCGTGATCGCACCTCGCTGCGCCTCGCCGCTGATCAGCGCCTCGCCTAACAATCGCTCGACGGCCGCCTCCCGCACTGTCTCCAGCAAGGTGCCGTCGGCCCGGTCCGGGTTGACTTGGAAGGCTTCGCGGAACGCTCGATTCATGAGACGAATCCGCCGCTGTTCGTCGGCTACGACAAGGCCATCGGCGAGCGCGCCAACGATTGCCTGGACTCCGAATTCACCTTCCGCCACTCGCGCGCGAAGTGCGGCTTCGCGCAAGGCGAGGTGCTCGAGCGTGAGCGCGATGCCGCGCATCCGTTCGCTCCCGCCAATGAGAAAAGTTTTCGGGATGCGTTCCGCAGTCACTTCTCCGACCAACTCTTCAAGCTCGCGGCTGGGCTCGATCCAGCCGCTCCAAATCCGCCACCAGCTGTAGAATAAAAGTGCCAGGGCGAGGCCAAGAAGGATCCAGCCCATTTTTCCGCCTATTCGCGCAGGCGATAGCCGAAGCCGCGCACGGTCTCGATCGCGTCCGCCGCTTTGCCCAGTTTCTCGCGCAAACGGCGCACATGGGTATCGACCGTGCGGGTGTCGATCGCGCTTTCGTAGCCCCAGACTTCGTTCAGCAAACGGTCGCGCGCCTGCACGCGGCCGGGACGATGCATCAGCATGCTGAGCAGCTTGAACTCCACGGCGGTCAAGACCACCGGCTTGCCGCCGACCAGTACCCGATGACGCGCCGAATCGAGCGTGATCGCGCCGCGGGTCAATTTCTCTTCGGCCAATTCACCCGCGCCGCGTCGCAGGATGGCCTTGATCCGCAACAGCATTTCCCGCGGACTGAAGGGCTTCGTCACGTAGTCATCCGCCCCAAACTCGAGGCCGACGATGCGATCGACCTCCTCCGCTTTTGCGGTTAGCATGATGATCGGGATGTGCGAGGTGAGTGAGTCGGTCTTGAGCACCTTGCAAACTTCCAGGCCCGGCATGCGCGGTAACATGAGGTCGAGCACAATCAACGCCGGCGCTTCGGCGCGCGCTTTTTTCACGCCTTCCGCGCCGTCGTTTGCGCTGATCGTGGTGAAGCCGCCGGCCTTCCTCAGTTGCAGGGTGAGAAGTTCCACGACGTCGGGCTCGTCTTCCACGATCAGGATCTTTCTGTTAGGCGAAAGGCTCATGCGGCAGCGGGAAAACCAGTTTATGCCGAAAGCGCGGTGGCTGACAATTTGCGAATCATCGGCGCGCTCTAATCGCGCGCTAATTTCACGTTGCTGTAGCGGCTTGCGCCAGTCACTTCGTCGCCCAGCCAATCGGGCGGCCGAAACGAGTGGTAAGTTTCAATGTCCGGAAATTCCACTTCGGCCACCATCAAGCCCTCATTGGAACCGCGATAGATGTCGATTTCGATCATGAGTTTTTTCCACGGGACGTAATAGCGCGTTTTCGTTAGGCGAGCGCCCGCCGTGGCCGGCCAGAGGATGGCGAACTGGGCGGGATTGAGGTGAATCTCGCGTTCCTCCCGTGCCCGGGACGGACCGCGTTTGAAAGTGAGTGTGCAGACCCGGCCCTTCTTCCGCAGGCGGACGTGGGACTTGCGGCCGATCACGAGGTAACCCTGCGAGATTTCACTATGAGCGAAGCGCTCGAGCGTGCGCGGCGATTTGCGGATGAGAAATTTGCGCTCGATTTCGAGATGCGGATTTTTCATGGCTGCGGCGGCCTACCAGGGAGGGGACTCGAACCCCTAAGGATTGCTCCACCAGATCCTAAGTCTGGCGCGTCTGCCAATTTCGCCACCCTGGCGTGACGGATGTTTCCGAAAGCTTGCGCGGAACGACTTTCGGTCACCGGCCCAGTCTATCGTGTGCCTCGGTTCCCGCAATCGCCGACTGTTTTTGTCTTTCTTTTGTCACAATTGATCCTCGCGAGAGCGTTCTTGAATCGGTCAAGGTTTCCTCGCTGGAACATGATTTCCGGGCCACAAGGGCGGGCTCAGGAAAGCGTTTAGGTTCTGGGAGGATTCGCCGTGGGGCTTGAAGGCAATCGGCCAACCATTTATAACAATTCTGAGATGCGCATCCTGTTGATCGAAGACGAAAAAAAGACAGCTGCTTTCATCGCCAAGGGCTTGGAAGAAGCGGACTGCACGGTCGAGTTGGCGCGCGATGGTGAAACTGGTTTGCAGATGGCGCTCTGCAGTCGCTTCGATCTGCTCCTCCTCGATGTCATGCTCCCAAAAAAAGACGGCTGGACGGTGGTCGAGGAGTTGCGCAGCCAGGGTGTGCTCACGCCGATCCTTTTCCTGACCGCGCGCGATAGTGTGCCGGACCGGGTGAAGGGACTCGAGCTGGGCGGAGACGATTACCTGGTCAAGCCGTTTGCCTTCTCGGAGTTGATTGCCCGCGTCCGCTCGCTTCTCAGGCGAGGCCCGGCGCAGCAGGACGATCAATTGCGGATCGAAGATCTGGAATTGGACACCCATCGTCATCGGGCGGTCCGGGCCGGGCAGCCACTCCATCTGACGGCCAAGGAATTTCTTCTTCTCGCGCATCTCGTGCGCTCGGCGGGCGAGGTGGTCTCGCGCAAGGAGATCGAGGGACACGTCTGGGGGATCGATTTTCAAACCGGCACCAACGTCCTCGATGTGATGGTGCGGCGTTTGCGGGCGAAGGTGGACGACCCTTATCCGAAAAAGCTCATCTACACCGTTCGCGGCGCCGGTTATGTCCTCAAGGCCAACTGAACCGCGTTCGATCGCGTCGCAGCTGGTTTTTCTTTTCACCCCTGCAGCGGTCTTGCTCCTCGGCTGCGGGCTTGGCGTGCTCTACTGGATTGTCGTTAGGCACGGACTGGAGGAAGACCGGACCGTGCTCACTGACAAGGTCCTCGGGATCCGGGCCGATCTGCGTTCCGCCGCTGGCCCGGGACTGACCCGGCAGGAATTAAAAGCGCTCCAGGGCGAAAGGACCTCCTACTGGGTGCGCCTCCTGGATGATCGCGGCGAAGTGATTGCCGAAACCGAAGGGATGGGGAGTCTGCTCCCGGCCGCGCTTTTTCCAACTGGAACGAAAACGGCCTCGGCGGAGGTGCCGATAAAAGATCAACAGGCAGAGGGAAAGCTGTTTTCGTTAGTCTCGATGAGGGCGACCGAGAATGGGCGAAGCTATCTCATCCAGGTGGCGCAGGATCGCTCGGCTGACGAGCGCTTCGAAAGAGAGTTCGGCCTCCTCGTCGTGGTCGTGCTGGTCTGCGGCACCTTTGCTTCCATCATGATTGCGATCACCGTGACCCGGCGCGGCCTGCGGCCCCTGAATGCGATGACATATTCGCTGAAACGGGTCGGGCCGACCCGCCTCCACGAGCGAGTTCCGCCGGCGGAATGGCCGCGCGAGCTGCAGCCTGTTGCGGTCGCTTTCGACGACATGCTCGATCGGCTGGAGGACTCTTTTAACCGCCTCTCGCAATTCACGGCCGATCTCGCGCATGAATTGCGCACGCCCCTGGCCAACATCCGCGGCGAGGCCGAGGTCGCGCTCACCCGCCCGCGCACGCCTAACGAATACGAGGCAGTAATGGAGTCGAACGTGGCCGAGTGCGAAAGGCTCTCCGCGATTATTGACAACCTTCTTTTTCTTGCCCGAGCCGAGGCGGCGGAAAGCAAGGTCAAGTGTTCCTGGTTCGACGGTCGTGCCGCGATCGACCGGATCGCCACCTACAACGAAGCGATCGCGGAAGAGCGGCGGCTCCAGATCATTTGCAGGGGTCACGGCAAGGTTTACGCCGACCCTGTTCTCTTCGGGCGCGCGGTGAGCAATTTGGTCGATAACGCGGTCCATTACACGCCGGAGGGCGGCCGGATCGCCATCTCGATCACGACGAGCGACGACCACGCCGAAATCGCGGTGGAAGACACCGGCTGCGGAATCGCGGCGGAACACGTTTCGCGGATCTTCGACCGCTTCTACCGGGTCGATCCTTCGCGGAGCACGGAGGGTACCGGTCTTGGTCTGGCCCTCGTAAAATCGATTGCCGATTTACATGGCGGGAAAATCGAGGTGACGAGCGAGGTGGGGCGCGGAACCCGCCTCGTCCTCTGTTTGACGGGACCCGAACCGACGAAGAGCGGGATGATTTGACGGTTTCCCAATAAAACATGACATAAATATCATTTTTTGCTTGTCACCCCCACCGGCCTCAGTTAAATCGCCCGAATGATAAATCAAATTTCGTCGTGCGCCGAGTTCCGGAGCGGCCTTTCGATTCTCACGCGCGGCTTTTGGCTGGCGCCGCTTCTGGCCGCGTTCCTCTGTGGCTCGAGCGTTCTGGGGCAGGATTCGGCCCCGCAACCAACTCAACCGCCGACTGCCACGGAGTCGACAACTGAGGTTCGGTCGACTCTGCTCGTGACCGGTGACGAGCTGCCGGGCGCTTACGGTGCGCCCGGCGCTTTTTCGCGCAGCAGGTTTTCGCCCGTGACCGCGGCTTACGTGCTGCCGCCGGGCTCGGTTTATGCCGCTTTGATCTACGAGGGCAACGCTTTCCGGCACGGACCGCCCGATCATACCTTCACCCAAGAGGTCGAGGTCGGGTTGCCTTATCGCTTCGGCCTCGCGGTCGAGAATCGCATCGAACGTTTCGTCGGCGAGACGGAAAACTCATCCTTCAGCATCGAAGGTCGCTGGGCCTTGGCCGAATGGGG
The DNA here is from genome assembly GCA_051003415.1 of Chthoniobacterales bacterium. GTDB lineage: Bacteria > Verrucomicrobiota > Verrucomicrobiia > Chthoniobacterales > UBA10450 > Palsa-1392. Next base: position 11,454 of record JBPCLI010000144.1, read on the forward strand.
AAAGATTCCGCTCAACCCGACTTTGTTTGCCGAATACAAATTTGGGACAGGCAAGATCCTGCATGAAGAAGGTCCGCCGCCGCCACCGGAGGAAGCGGAAGCAGGGAGTGGACCACCCGATCGCCCCGATGCCTATGAGTTCCGGCTCCTGCTTTCGCAGGAATTCGGTGGTCGCTTCGAGTGGGCTCTCAACGCCTTTTTCGAAAAGGAAAATACCGGCGACCGCGGCCGGGAGTGGGGTCTTGCGCAGAGCATTCAAACCCCGATCCTCCTCCCGCGCGAGCGGCTCAAGGCCGGGCTCGAGATGAAATATCAAAACTTCACCGTCAAAGACACCCGTGGTTCGCCGATCCACCGTTTCGAGATCGGCCCAAGTTTCTCTTTCAAGCCGGCCGCACATATGCGGTTCGACCTCGCGCCGCTCTTTGGCGTGACGAAGGATTCGCCGCGTGTCCAGGTCTTCGCCATCTTCTCCTACGTCTTTGGCGGGGGTGACGAATGGAACGAAGCGGAGAGCCCCGCTTCCACTCGAAATCGTTAGGCGAAGTCTCTCAGCCTAGACTGGTCGGCAGCCGGATCGAGCCCCGCTCCGGCATTGAACGGCTACGCCGGCCTCTCGATCCGCTTTTAGCGCGCGCGACTTCTTCCCGCTTCCGGGTCGTTCGGGGGGGAAGGACGGTTGCCCTAACGATCAGGGTGCGAGCCGATCGATCGTCCAAGAATCGTCTTTTTGCCGGGTGTAACGAAAGCGGTCGTGCAGGCGATTGGCCCGGCCCTGCCAGAATTCGATCGTGCGCGGAGCGATGCGGTAGCCGCCCCAATGCGGCGGGAGTTCGATCACTTTGTCGCCGGCAAAGCGCTCTTCCATTTCTGCCAGGCGCGCGTCGAGGATGCGGCGCGCATCGATCACTTCGCTCTGGCGCGAGACCCAGGCCCCGAGCTGGCTGCCCCGGGGACGATCGTGAAAATAGGCTGCCGATTCCGCCCGCGAAGTCTTTTCGACCCGGCCGGTAACCCGGATCTGGCGCTCCAGTGATCCCCAGTAAGCGACAAACGCGGCTTCCGCGTTTGCCTCCAGCTCGTGGCCCTTGCCGCTCTCGTAATTGGTGAAAAAAACGAATCCGCGCGAATCGAAACCCTTGAGCAGAACGATGCGGGCGGACGGTTTCCCTTCGGTCGAGACGGTGGCGAGAGAGATCGCGTTCGCATCCGGCAGACCGGAGTTAACGGCGGTCGAGAACCAGGTTGCGAATTGCTCGAACGGGTCTGGATGCAGCTCCGCCCGGCGCAAACCCTGGGTTTCGTATCCCCGCCGGAGACCGGCCACGTCGATCGCATCCATTTCGAAGGGTAATCCTATCCGAGTCGCGGCATGCTGTCGAAAATTGTTCGTGTCGGCGCGATTCCGGCCGGTTTCCGTTTGTGCCCGCGGCCGCGCTTCGTTAATAATCCGGAATGTTTAGTCTGACCATGCTCGGCAGCGGCAGCGCCGGGAATAGCGCGCTGATCGCGACCGATCATTGTCGGCTTCTGATCGACGGCGGTTTGAGCGCGCGCCAGCTCGTCCTCCGGCTCGAGCTCTGCGGAGTTTCGCCTAACGAACTGGACGGCGTCCTCCTCACCCACGAGCACGGCGACCATGTCTGCGGCCTGGAAGTGCTCTGCCGGAAATTCCAAATTCCGATTTTTTGCAACGCCCTGACCGCGGAAACAATCCGCTCTGGTTCGTTAGGCGCACACCGCAACTTTCGCATTTTCCGGACGGGGGCGAGTTTTTCAATCTGCGACATCACGGTGGAAAGTTTCCCCGTTCCACACGACGCGGTTGAGCCGGTCGGCTACACCTTCCACGCCGGCGCGAGTGCGCTCGGCTACATCACCGATCTCGGGCACGCCACCCGACTCGCGATTGAGCGCCTGCGCGAAGTGCAGACGCTCGTGATCGAGACGAACCACGATGAGAAAATGCTCCAGGCCGATCCGCATCGGCCGTGGCCGGTGAAGCAGCGCATCCAATCGCGGCACGGTCATCTCTCCAACGCCGCCGCCGCCGCGGTCATCGGGCAGCTCGTCTCGGGCAAGATCGGCCGGGTCGTGCTCGGGCATCTCAGCCGGGATTGCAATTCGCCCGAACTCGCCGCCGGGACGGTGCGGGCGGAGCTGGAAAAAATCGGCCGACGCGATATCGAGATTTTTTGCGCCGCGCAAACCGAGATCAGCCCGCGCTTCGCGATCGGCGCCACCCGTGGCGGGGCGTTCCAGCCGACCTTCGAGAATCTCCTCTTCGAGATCGCCTAACGATCTAGTCTTCGTCGCCGACGACGAGATGAACGATCCCAGCCGGGTCGGAAATCCAAAAGCCGTCGAAGTCTTCGCGCAACTGTTCCACCTCGTCGCGCCGCGCGACGCCGTGGTTCTTCAGATAAGCGGCCGCGCTCTCGGTATCGTTCGTCTCCAGCTCAAGCCAGATATCGGGATGGCTAATGTTCGGCACCCGGTCGATCCAGAGCCGGACAGGGCCGAACTGGAAGATGCAGCCTTCTTTTTCCTCCTCGATCACCGGCAGGCCGAGAGTGTCGCGGTAAAATGCGACGGTTTGCTCGTAGGTGTGATATGGGCATTTGATGGCGATGTTCGCGCCGCCCGAGAAGTTCGGGCTGTTAACGTTGGCGACCATAATGAAACTCGATGCGCCCCCGGCCTCGCTTGCCGATCGTTAGGCAAGCGAAGGCGGACTGGATTAGCCGCCTCCGGATCCTTCGCCGCCGGGTTCAGTCATTGCGATGGGATCGAGCGCGGCGTTCAGTTCGGCTTCCGGCAGGACTTTTTTCTCGAGCGAGAGCTGACGCACGGTTTTCCCAGTCTTGACGCTCTCTTTCGCAATCTCGGCCGCGCGATCATAACCGATCTTCGGCGCCAGGCTCGTCACCATCGCCATGGAAAGCTCGACCAATTCCGCGCAGCGCTTCTTGTCCGCGACGATGCCGGTGACACATTTATCGGCGAAAATCTCCGCGACATTGCCGAGCAGGCGAATGCTGCAAAGAAGATTGTGCGCGATGACCGGCATCATGACGTTGAGATCGAGATTCCCGTTCGCTCCTGCCCAGGTAATGGTCGTGTCCGCGCCCATCACCTGGGTGCAAACCATCATGACCGACTCGCAGATCACCGGGTTTACCTTCCCCGGCATGATCGAGCTGCCGGGCTGGGTGGCGGGCAACTGAATTTCTCCAAGACCGCAGCGCGGACCGCTGCTCAGGAGCCGGATGTCGTTTGCGATTTTGAAAAGGCTGACCGCGATCGTCTTAAGAAGTCCGCTGGCTTCGACCGCGGCGTCTTTTGCGCCCTGGGCTTCGAAGTGATCCTCCGCTTCGCGGAACGCGATCCCGGTTCGGTGCTCGAGATGGCGCATCACTTTGCCCGGAAAATCGACGTGGCGATTGAGCCCGGTGCCGACGGCGGTGCCGCCGAGCGCGAGTTCCTGGAGCGCGTTGATCGCCTGTTCAGCCCGACGTTTCCCGAACCGGACCTGTTGCGCGTACCCGCCAAATTCCTGCCCGAGCCTAACCGGGGTCGCATCCATCAGATGGGTGCGTCCGATCTTGATCACATCGTGGAACTCGGTTGCTTTCGCGGCCAGCGCGTTACCCAGTTTCTCGAGCGCCGGGATAAGACATTCCTTGAGCTGCTCGGCCGCGCTGATGTGAATGGCGGAGGGGATGACGTCGTTGCTCGACTGTCCCATGTTGACGTGATCGTTAGGGTGAATTGGCTCGCGCGCGCCGATCGGTTTGCCGGCCAGTTGGCAACAGCGATTCGAGATGACCTCGTTCGCGTTCGTATTCGTGCTCGTGCCGGAACCGGTCTGGAAAATATCGAGTGGGAAATGTTCGTCGAGCTTCCCTTCTGCGACCTCTTCCGCGGCCTGGACGATGAGCGCACTCCTTTCCGCATCGAGCAATCCGAGGTCGTGATTCGCTTGCGCGGCCGCCCATTTCAACAAACCGAGCGCGCGAATGAACGGACGCGAAAAACGCCAGCCACTAACCGGAAAATTCAGGACCGCCCGCTGCGTCGAGGCGCCATAGAGAGCGGATTCCGGGACGGACATCTCGCCCATGGAATCCTTTTCCACGCGAGTCTTGCAGGCGCTCATGCTGTCCGTTGAACAGGAATCCGAGAGGTCGCCGGCCGGGCGTGTCCATTTCGCGTCTGCGCTTTTTGGAAGACGGTGATAAACATCGGCGGAATATTCTGCAGGCAGTACTCCGATTCGGCGCGGTCGAAAAAGGTGGCGTGTTGGCGGAGTTCGTTCGTCACCTGATAGATGATGAACGCGCCGCCGGGCCGGAGAGCGTCGTAGGTGTCCTGAAGCAGGGCGCGTTTCTTCTTGATCTCGAGGATGCTGAAGGGGATGCCGGAGAGAATGTAATCGCACTGCTCAATCCCGCGCCGAGCGAGTTCCTCGGAGAGACTGGCGGCGTCGCGATTAATGACGTGCACGCGCGGGTCGTCGGCGAACTGCCGCTCGAGGTCGCGCGAAAAAGCGGGGTCGAGTTCGAAGAGGAACAACTGGGAATCGGCGCTCATGCGGTTGGCCAGCTCGCGGGAATGGACGCCTTCGCCCGGGCCGTATTCTGCGATCGTGCGGGGCTGACTGAAATCGATTTTACTAGCGACTCTTTCCACGAGCGCCTTGGAGCTGGGGATGATGGAAGCGATCTGAAACGGCTTTTGCAAAAACCGTTTGAAAAACAATGCGCTCATAAAGTTGCGAACAGTGAACCCCGGGCCCCCCCTTGTCCAGCGAGGATCTCGTCGCAGCGCAGGACCCGCGCTAAAGAATTTGGATTTTTGGGGAACCCGAGACCGCTCACCTGGCAGCCGCAAGAAACGGCCGCGCTCACTGGGAAAATCGCGCGACGGGCCAAAATTCGGCGATTGACACATTTTCTAAAATTTATAATGCTCGCTATTGGCAATAAGTATTGCCAGCCGTGCCTAAATTTCTCAACCTCCCGACTATGCACAATCTATTGACGGTCAAGGAGACGGCCAAATACCTCCGGATCCCGTTACCGACTGTCTACTATCTGGTGCAGCGAGGCCAGCTGCCCGCGATCCAGATTGGCGGGAGATGGCGGATCAAAAAGGACTCCCTGGATAAGGACATCCTGAAAGAAGATCGGTCCGGCCAGCCAACGGTGTTGGTCGTCGACGACGATGTGAGCCTGCAAAATCTGTTCAAGGTTTTCCTCAAGAAGACTGGCTTTAGCCGGGTGGTAGTCGGAACCGTCAAAGAGGCAATCGCAGCACTTGAGAAGCAGCATTTCGATCTCCTCTTTCTCGATCTGAAGCTGCCCGACGGTTCCGCCGACGATGTCTATGAAGCGGCGAAGGAAATCGATCCGAATCTTCCGATCGTCGTCATCACAGGCTATCCGGACAGCAACATGCTCAACCGTATCCTGGCGAAAGGCCCGGTGACGGTGTTGAAAAAGCCGTTCAAAGTGGAGCAGCTGAAACAGACGGTGCGGATTCTCGGGCACAAGGAAGCGACCAAGCTCGCGGCCTGATCGTTTACTGAATAGTGATCGGGGGAAGCTTCGTCTACTTCCCGCTCGCAGATCTTTCGGCGGTCGGCCCTTGACTGATCGCCGATCACTATTCACTTATCACGCCTGCACCCGGCGCGGTTAGCTCAGTGGTAGAGCACTACCTTGACACGGTAGGGGTCACAGGTTCGAACCCTGTATCGCGCACCATCTCCCGAGCGCAGTGGAATGGCCGAGAAAATCCACTCTGCTGCGTGGAGGCACAGTCGGAGGGGGCCACCGAAGGAAAATTATCTTTACAAAATGGTCATAAACTTCCACTATGCTGCTCCCATTAAAAGGATGGCAATTGCTGGAAACAGAGGTTGCGCTTGGTGGCAGCAGACCGTTCCCCGAACGCGGACGGTGGTGCAAATGCTTTGAGATGGGCGAGAGTCTTCTCGACTCTGGGTAAGAATTTCTTACTATGAAAACTGATGTCCTAATTATCGGCGGCGGCCCGGCCGGCTGCGCGGCCTCCATGTTCCTGAGCAAAGAAGGAGTCAAGCCGATCATTCT
>JBPCLI010000145.1:0-39258 GCA_051003415.1 Chthoniobacterales bacterium
CTCGACGCGAACCAGCCGCTGGCGGTGAAGATCGCGCGGCGTTTTTTCCATCTGCCGTACGAGCATGCGGTCATGGAATCGAGCCGCACCAAAGCTGGCGCGATTCGTTATCGCTCGCTCCGCGCGGGCGCGGCCACGCCGACCATTTTTGAATACGCGGCCGGTGAAGTTTTGCCGGAGGCGGCGCCGGGTTCGCTGGAGTTTTTCCTCGTCGAACGCTACCGGCTCTATGCGAGCGCGAAGGGCCGGCTGCGGCGCGGCGCGGTCTTCCATCCGCCGTATCCGCTCTGCCGCGCCGAGGTCTCGTCCTGGGATGAAAATCTCCTCACGCTCGACGGTTTCCCGGCCCCGGGCCGGGGACCGGATCACCTTATCTTCTCGCCCGGGGTGGACGTGTCTGCGTTCGCCCAAAAGCTGGTCTCTCGACTTCCGACGGGGCAGTAGGTAGAAGGTTTAACGGAGTGGCCAACCGTTCTTCTACTGCCGCGTCGCCGACCAAGTTTGCCACATTCGGCGGCGTGTTTACCCGTGCCCTCGTCCTGAAAGGGTTCGAGCCGCCGCCCGAGAAAGAAGACCTCGCGGCGCTGGAACGGATGCGAGTCGAGATCGGAGACCTGCGGCGGGTGGTTATGGTTTACAGTGCGGGCGGCCACTCGCTCAGCGCGTGAGCCGCCTAACGACTGCGGCGCCTAGCTCGTCGCGGCCGCGGCCTTGGCCTGGGCGCGTTCGTTCCAATCTGCCCGGAGCGTTTTCATCTCCGCCCGCAGGGCCATCATGCGCGCCGGCACGCCTTTGTATTTTTTCACCGTGCCGTTAACCTTGCGGTCGACTGCGCCCTGGCTGACGAGACCCTGGAGCTTCTCGTAGGAGCGGAGGCGGAGCATTTCTTCGCCGCCACTGGCTGCGTTTCGCTCGCGCAGGTTGGCCAGGAGAATGTCGAAGAGCGGCTTGAATTCGAAGGAGGCCTTGGATGAAAGAACCGCCACCAGCTCTTCAGTGATGATATCGGGGGCGCGACGGGAAAAGAACGTACCGGATGGTTTAGCCATCGCGGACAATAGCGCAAAATCCGAGAATAACGACTCCAGATTTGCCTAACCGAAAGTTTTTCGAGAAAAAATAGCGGCGGACGATTCCGACGGATCAGCCCGTCTGCTCGGAAGCCAGCTCCGGCGTCGTGCCGGCGCGCATCGGGACGAGCCGAAGCGCGCTGCCCTGCTCGTGGGCCGCCCCCGCCGCGTCCGCCTCGTGATATTCTGCGTCGCCGTTCACCTGCCAAAGATCGTAAAGCTGTTCCTCGGCCAGGATGTTCTCGACGCAGAGCATCGCCGTCATCATGGCGTGATCCTGGTTGTTGTATTTGTGCATCCCGTTGCGCCCGACGAGGTGAAGATTTGGATAATGCTGGTCGAGCTCGGTGCGGATGGTCGCGACGTGCAGGGCGTAATCGTCGTCGTAAACCGGATACGCTTTCTTTTGCCTGACGACGCAGCCATCGACCACGTCGCCCGGCTGGGCGAGGCCGATCTGGGTCAGCTCCCGCTGGGCGAGCGCGATCAATTCCTCGTCGCTCGAATTCCAGAGCCCGTCGTGCTCGAAACAGAAATACTCCAGCCCGTAGCAGGCTTTGTCCGGCTCCGGCACCATCTCCGGCGACCAGGAACGGAAGTTCTGGATCCGGCCAACCTTCACGCTCGGGTCGTGGATGTAAATCCAGTTGTCGGTAAAAGCGTCCTCGGCCCGCACGATCAGCATGACGGTGAGGAAATCGCGATACTGCAGGCTCTCCGCCGCCTGGCGCACGCGCTCCGGCACGGCCGGCGAAAGGCCCTTGATCAATTCCCGGAGCGGCGCGGAGGAAATGACATGCTCCGCCTCGAGGAAATGCTCGCCGCCCTCGCGGTCAACGAATTGCACGCTCCAGCGCTCGGTCAGCTCGTGATATTCGCAACCGGTCACCCGGCACCCCATCTGGAGTTCGCCGCCTAACGACTGCATCTTTTGCGCGGCCGCTTCCCACATCATGCCCGGCCCGCGCCGCGGGTAGCGGAAGGAATTGATCAGCGTCTTGATAACCGACTGCTTGTCGCGCGGCTGGCGCGGCGGGAAGAGCGCGTTGCGGATCGCGCTCCCTAACGACAACCCCTTGATCCGCTGCGCCGCCCAATCGGCCGAGATCTCGCGGCAGGGCATACCCCAGACCTTTTCCGTATAGCTCTGGAAGAAAGTGCGAAAGAGCCGGCGCCCGAATTGGTTCGTCACCCAGTCCTCGAAATTGCGCGGGTCGCGCACCGGGAAGAGCCGCGCCTTGAGCCAGGAAAGGACGCAGGCGATGGAGCGGAACACCCCGAGCTTGATCAACGCCTCGAACGGTTTCAGCGGATACGCGAAAAATTTCCGCCCGTAGAAAATCCGCGACGAGCGCGGCCGTTCCAGCATGTCGTCGGGCAAAATCTCGTTCCAGAGATCCTCCACCGCCTTCGATTTCGAGAAGAAACGATGACCGCCGATGTCGAAGTGAAAACCCTTGTAGCGCGCCGTGCGCGAGATGCCGCCGACATACACCGGGTCGGCCTCGAGGACCGTTACCCCGATTTCGTTTTTGGCCAGCAAATAACCGGCCGTCAGCCCGGCCGGGCCGGCACCGATAATGGCCACTTCGGTTTTCAATTCCATCTCAAGCGACCCAGTTTCCCTGTGTAAAATTCCAGACATAAAATCCCTGCAAGCCGAGCCCGGCCACGCAGACCAGCCCGGCCAGGCCCATCGCCGTCGCCCGCACATACACTGGCGGGAGACGGAACTCCCGCAGGAAATGCAGCAACCCGAGGACGATTAACGCGTGCACACACAGATCGTATCGGAGCATGCTTTCCAGCTGCACCGAAGCGACCCCGGCGAGCGAAATATAGTAAATAACGAGCGCGGCAAAGTAGAACCCGAGCCGTTTGCGCCACTCGCTCCGTTCGCGCAGCGCGGTGATCAATTCCGCGAGCGCGATCGCCACGAAAACCACTCCCGCGAGCGCGCTCGCGAACTGGCTCGCCCGGGTCGGATCGTGCAGCGGCGGGATGGCGAAACGATAATTTCCCGGGCGCAGAATGGCGAAATAATCCGCGTCGATGGCCCAGCCCGATTCCTGGGTGAGCATGTAGAGATCCCAGCGGCCCCAGCGCACCTGACAGTAGGCGAAAAAGGCCAGCCCGCCGAGCGTCGAGAGCGCCATCACCAGGACCGGGGTGCGATAGCGTGCGATCCAGTCGCGCACTTTCCCGTTAGGCAAAAACCCGTGCCGGCAAAACGCGTACACGACCGGAAAGGCCGCGCAGGGCAGCCCTACGATCCGCGTCGCCGACATCACGATCCCGTGCAGGACCGCGAGCCAACCCGCGCCCCGCCGTTCGCTCGTGCTCCAGTAGATGAACCCGACGAGCGACATGAGGAAAAGCGATTCCGAATAACCGGCGACGAGAAAAAACGCCGCAGGATGGGCCGCGATCGCAAGCGCGCCAAAGAGTTGGAGCGAGAGAGAAAGTTTCCAGCGCGCGCCGAAGAGGAAAAAATAAGTCCAGAACCCGACCGTCGCCGCCTGCGCCGCGACGAGGAGCGCGGGATAAGTGCCGAGACCGGTCACGCGTTTTACCGCCTTGGCAAGGAGTGGATAAGCCGGAAAGAAAGCGACATTCGACACCTCCATTTCCTTGTGATCGACCGGCGGCAAAGTCGTCCCATAGCCGCGGTTGATGATATTGGCGAACCAATAACTATCGTGCTGCACGAGGGTGAGATAACGCACCCCGAGCGAGCCTTCCTGCTTCGCAAACCCGACCGCCAGTGCGAGCTGCGCGAGGGTCATGAGGACCCCGAGCGCGAGGCAGCGGAGCGACGAGTGAAGCGGCATAACGAGTTGGGAGAAGGCGATACCTTACTGGTTAGTTTGGCAAGACGGCAACACGCTGGCCGGCGCAAAAATATCGCATCTCTCCGGGTAATTGGACGGCCGCGGTTTTGCGCGACGGCTGCGGAGTAGGACGCTCGGCGTCGGCTTTTATTCGCCCTGAAATAAAGCAAAGACTGCTGCAAAATAATCTTGCCTCCCGCCTGTAGGCTCTTCAATAAACTTGGAACCATGCTCCCCGCTCACCCAAAAAGAAGCTCGGCAACGACCAAATAGTGACCTCTGCACCTCGTTCGGGGGATTTTGCTAGCGGATCACGAAAGGGCCGCGCTCATTTCACGGAGCAGGTTTGGTCCGTGAAAAATATATCCGGTGTAAATTTGCAGAAGCTCTGCGCCCGCTGCGAACTTCTCCCTCGCCGCCGCTGCATCGGCGATTCCCCCGACGCCAATCAGCGGCAATCGAGTCCGGTCGCGCAGGAACCGGATGACTTCCGTCGAGCGGGCGCGGAGAGGACGTCCGCTCAGACCACCGGTTTCGTCGGAACCAGCTAACGCGTGGTGATCGAGTGTGGTGTTTGTCGCGATCAGGCCGGCGAAACCGAATTCCTCGCAAACCTCGACAATTTCGCCGAGGGCTTCCTCGGAAAGATCAGGCGCGATTTTGAGCAGGAGCGGCTTTGGCGATGGCCGTGTCAGATTTTCTTCCGTGATGACGCGCGAGAGCGCGATCAGCGCTTCGCGCTCCTGCAAGTTGCGCAAGCCCGGCGTGTTCGGAGAGCTGACATTGAGCACAACGTAATCGGCGAGCGGCGCCAGCAGACGAAAGCTGTAAAGATAATCCGCCGGCGCCTCTTCGAGCGAGGTGACCTTCGACTTGCCGAGATTCACGCCGATCGGAATCGAGGGAGCGGAATGGCTCGCGCGCAAACGTCGAAGGCGTTCGCCGATCACGTCGGCGCCTTCGTTATTGAACCCAAGCCGGTTGATGAGCGCTTCCTCTTTCGGATAACGAAAGATGCGCGGGCCCGGATTTCCGGGTTGCGGTTTGGCGGTCACGGTGCCGACTTCGACGAAGCCGAACCCAAGCGCCTCCCACGCCGGAATGGCGACGGCGTTTTTGTCGAAACCGGCGGCGAGGCCAAAGGGATTCCGGAATTGCAATCCGAAGAGAGTGCGCGGCTGCGGCGGCGGAGCGAACGAGCGCAGGAGCGCGAGCTCGCCGGGGATCAGCGGTGCGGCCCGGAGCAGGCGCATGGCAAGGTGATGCGCCCTCTCGGGGTCCATTTGGAAAAGCAATGGCCTGACGAGCTGCGCGTACCACTTACTCGTTAGGCGATTCATTTGCCGATGCAGAAAGTGGCGAAGAGCGCGTCGAGGATTTTTTCCATGTCGGCGTGCCCGATTACTTCGCCGACCGCCTGCAGCGCGCCGCGCAGATCGACCGCGACCAGTTCCGGCGGGAGATTTTCCGTGAACGCGTTCCGCGCCAGTTCGCAAGCCGCGAGCGCGCGGCGCAGGCAATCACGATGCCGCGCGTTGATCGCGACCGCGCTCGGAACGTCCCAGCGCTGTGCGCCGACTTTTGCCAGAATCGCGTCCTCCAATCCCGCCAATCCCTCTTCGCTCGTGCAGGAGATACGCAGGGCTTCGCTGCCTTCCCAGTCGCTGTGCTCAGGCAGGTCGCTTTTGTTCAAGAGCAGCAGCTCGGGACTGTCTACCGGACACGTCCCGAAATACGCCGGCTGCGGAGCGCTCGCGTCCACCATATGAAGGACGAGATCGGCATTGGCCAACGAGCGCTCGGTCCGGGCAATGCCTTCGTTCTCGATCGCGTCGGCTCCGTTCGGGCGGAGCCCGGCCGTGTCGGTGAGGCGAAGCGCGATCCCGCGCAGGTTCACCACTTCTTCGATGGTATCGCGGGTCGTGCCGTGGGTTGGGCTAACGATCGCGCGCGGGAAACCGAGCAGGCGGTTAAGGAGGCTCGATTTCCCGGCGTTGGTCGCACCGTAGATCACGACGCGCACGCCCTCCCGGAAGATGCGGCCCTGGTCGGCGGTCGCCAGCAGAGTGTCGATCTCGAGGCGGATGGCATCCAATCGCGCGAGAAAAACCGCACCGACATCCGGTTCGATGTCTTCGTCGGGAAAATCGATGTAGGCCTCGAGATTCGCGATCAGCCCGATCAGGGCCTCGCGCAGTTTCGTGATTTTGTCGCCTAACCGTCCTTCCAACTGTTCGGCGGCGGAGCGCAGGGCGAGATCCGTCTGCGCGCGGATGAGGTCGATCACGGCCTCGGCCTGGGTCAGGTCCATTTTTCCGTTGAGGAAAGCGCGCTCGGTAAATTCGCCCGGACGAGCCGCGCGCGCGCCGGCCTGGAGAGAAGCTTCCCAGACGCGCGCCGTGACCAGAACGCCGCCATGGCAGCTGATTTCCACCACGTCTTCGCCGGTGTAACTGGTCGGGCCGCGATGGACGGTGAGCATCACCTGGTCGATGACTCGATCTTCCTGCACGATCTCGCCGAATTGCTGGAAACGCGGCGGCGCCTGGGACGGTTTTTGAGCGCCGCGAAAGATTTGGTCGGCAACCGCGATCGCCTCCGGGCCGGAAAGCCTGACGAGCGCGATCGCACCTTCGCCGGGCGGAGTCGAGACGGCGGCGATCGTCGCCGTGCTCTCGTTAGGCATGACTGTTCATCACCTCGCGGAGCGCGGCGATGCATTGGCGATTCTGTTCCATCGTCCCGACGGAGATGCGGACCCACTCAGGGAGATTGTAACCACTCAGAGCGCGGACGATCACGCCCTTGCGCAGGAGATTTTTGAAGAGCGCCTTGCCGTCGCCCACTTTGACGAGGACGAAATTGGCCACGCTCGGGACAAATGGGAGTCCGAGTGCCGTGAATTCCTTTTCGAGATAGCTCTTGCCTTCGTCCGTCAGGCGTTTTGACTCCGCCTGATGTGCCGCATCCGCGAGCGCGGCCAGGGCGGCAGCCTGGGCCACGCCACTGGTATTGAAAGGCTCGCGCGTTTTTTGCACGACGCGGATTAATTCCGGGCGCGCGATCCCGTAGCCGAGACGAATGCTGGCGAGAGCGTGGATCTTGGAAAAGGTGCGCAAGATAATGACGTTGCGTCCCGCCCTAACGAACTGGAGCGTGTCCGGCGGAGCGTCCAAGTATTCATGATAGGCTTCGTCGAAGACGACCACGACGTCGTTCGGTACTCTCTCCATGAAACGCTCGAGCGCTTCCTGCCTAACGAGCGTGCCGGTCGGGTTGTTGGGATTGGCGATGAAGACGACCCGGGTGCGGGGCGTGATCGCCTCCGCGATTGCCTCGAGGTCGAAGCAATATTCGCGGTCGGGAACGGTCACCGTCTTCGCCCCGAAAAGGGCCGCGACCAGCCGGTAGGCGATGAAAGCATTTTCCGAGGTCACCATCTCGACTCCTGGGCGGAGGAAGGAGTGTCCGATGAACTCGATAATCTCATTCGAGCCGTTGCCGAGAACGAGGCTTCCGGGTTCGAGCTGAAATTTTTCGGAAAGCGCGGCGCGCAAATAAAAGCCGCCGCCGTCCGGGTAAAGATTGGCGCCAGCCAGGGCTTCGCGCATCGCGGCCTGGACGCGGGGCGAAGGGCCGAGCGGGTTTTCGTTCGAGGCCAGCTTGATGATTTGATCGGGACGCAATCCGGACTCGCGGGCCGTTTCCTCGATCGGTTTGCCCGGTTCGTAGATCGCGAGATCGCGCAAGTGTGGATTGGCGAGGTCCCAAATGGAATCCATGGAGGCAGTCTAACGAGGTTTGTGCCGTTGAACAGCCGGGGACGCAGCATGGTCTGCGGAACGCCGGGCCCGCTATTTCGTGCGAAAGCTTCGTTGCCTATTCTGCCGTTTCCGAAGACAAGAAGTGGCCGGAATGCCACCCAAAAAAATGAGAAACGCTGAATACGACGCCGTCGTTGTGGGCTCCGGTCCGAACGGGCTGGCGGCGGCGATCACTTTGGCGCAGGCCGGCTGCTCCGTCCGCGTGCTGGAAGCCAATTGCACGATTGGCGGCGGGGCGCGCACCGCCGAGCTGACACGCCCCGGTTTTCTCCACGATCTCGGTTCGGCGATTCATCCGCTGGCTTTCGGCTCGCCGTTTTTTCGGACGTTGCCGCTAAGCCGATTTGGCTTGGAATGGATTCAGCCTCCGATCGCGCTCGCGCATCCCCTCGAGAATGGAACCGCGGCTTGTTTGCGACAGGACTTGCGGGAAACGAACGACTCGTTAGGCGAAGACGACGCTTCCTGGCGGCGGCTGATGCAACCGTTCGTCCGGGACTGGGAGAAACTGAGCGCGGAATTCTTGCAGCCGATGCTCCATCTGCCGCGCCACCCGCTGGCCCTGGCTCGTTTCGGGCTGCCCGCGCTCGCTCCCGCGAGCACGCTGGCGAAGTTCAAATTTCGCCAAGAGCCGGCGCGCGCGCTTTTTGCCGGGATCGCGGCGCATTCTTTTCTCCCGCTTGAGGCGATCGCTTCCGCCGCCTTCGGTCTCGTCCTTGGCGCAGCTGGTCATGCGGTCGGCTGGCCGTTTCCGCGCGGCGGGGCGCAGGCGATTAGCGACGCGCTCGCTGCTCATCTGCGTGAGTTGGGCGGAGAAATTGAAACCGATCGCCGGATCGAAAAGCTGGCGCAGGTTCCGCCGGCACGGGCTGTTTTGTTCGACACCACCTGTTGGCAATTTTCCCGGATTGCGGCCGGGCAGTTGCCGGCTCGTTACCGGAGTCGGCTCGAAAATTTCCGGCACGCGCCGGGCGTTTTCAAAATCGATTACGCGCTTTCCGAGGCCGTGCCTTGGCGAGGACCGGAGTGTCGTGCGGCCGGTACCCTTCACCTTGGCGGTTCGCTGGAGGAGATTGCGCTGAGCGAGCGCGAGGTCGCGCACGGCCGGCACGCGGAGCGACCGTTTGTTCTCGTCGCGCAGCAGAGTCTTTTCGATGGAACGCGGGCGCCGGGAAACCAGCAGACGCTTTGGGCTTACTGCCATGTTCCGCACGGCTCCGATCGCGACATGACAGACGCGATCGAGGGCCAGATCGAGCGTTTTGCGCCGGGATTTCGTGATTGCGTGCTCGCGCGTCACTCGGCCGGGGCGAGCTTACTCGAGCGCTCGAATGCAAACTTGGTCGGGGGCGACATCAGCGGTGGCGCGTCGGATCTCTGGCATCTATTCGCGCGGCCGGTCGTTAGTCCGGCGCCTTACCGCACGCCGGTGCGCGGCCTTTATCTTTGCTCATCGTCCACTCCGCCCGGCGGCGGAGTGCACGGGATGTGTGGCTATCACGCGGCGCGGACGGCGCTGCGCGACGTTTTTGGAAAACACCTCCCGGCCTAACGAAATCCTCTCGTAAAAACGGCTATTGCGTCGCTACCAGGACGTAAACTTCGACCAAGCCCGTGCCGGTTGAGGCGCCCGCGCCGCGCACGATCGCGGTATAACCGCCGGGCGCCAGAGTGGGCAAGACCGCCGATTCGTTCGGATCGTTAGGCGCAAGCATGCTCGCCTCGATCTCTGCTGCCGCCGGGTTGTCCTGCCAGTTATCGTTAAAATCGAGCTGCGTGCCCTGCGCGTCGTAAAGGGTAAGGGTCGGATCGGCCAGCGGGTCGGTTACCGAGCCGGCAAGCGACGGACCGATCGCGCGGATCAGAACCTCTTGCGAACCATTTCCGCTCACAATCAGGCCGCCGATGAGGACGTTGTCGCCGGTCTG
This sequence comes from Chthoniobacterales bacterium, assembly GCA_051003415.1. Taxonomy (GTDB): domain Bacteria; phylum Verrucomicrobiota; class Verrucomicrobiia; order Chthoniobacterales; family UBA10450; genus Palsa-1392. The sequence continues at coordinate 9,654 of JBPCLI010000145.1, forward strand.
CACATCGCTTCGCGTCGAGATGTTGAGGATGCTCGCGCCCGGGCCGCTGTCCAGATCATAAACTTCGACCAGCGCGATCCCGCTGCTTCCGGCCGGGCCTTGCACGACCGCGGTGTAGGCGAGGCCGGGGCTGCTCGCCGGGATCGTCGTCAGGATGGCGGATTCGTTAGGCTCGGTTGGGGCGAGGCCGAGGTCGACCAGGTCCTGCGCGTTGGCGGCATCCTGCCAGTTATCGTTGGAGGCGATTAATGCACCGGTGCCGTCGTGCAGTTCGAGAGAGGGGTTGGCCAGAGTGGTGCCCACGCCGGCGAGCGATGGACCGATGGCCCGCACCACGACCTGTTTCGGCGTGTCACCGCGGACGATAAAACCGCCGATCAAGGCAGCGTCCTGGTCGCCAACCAGAGCGCGGGTCGAGATATTCGCCAGGTGCACCGGATTCGCGATCATGGTGACGACAAACGATTGCGAGATCTGCGCGCCGTCGACATCGGTCGCGCTGACGGTGATCGTGGCGTTCCCGATCGCTTTGGGCGTAACGAGGAGATTGGTGCCACTGACTTTTACCGTGGCCAGGTTTGGCTGCGCGCTGCTTGCGGTAAACGTGAGCGACGGGATGTAGCTGATCGAGGGGACCGTGACGAGGTTCGCGGGGACGACGTTAGGCGCGATGTAGTTGATGAGCGGAAGCCGATCGAAGGGCGCGCCAAAGTTGTAGCGCGGGAGGAGGGAAATTGCCTCGGCCACTGTCATGCCATCGTTGATGACACGGCCAAAAACAGTAAAGCCTCCGTTCGTGGTATCGAGGTTGTTCGGCAGGCCGCCATTATCCGCGAGGTTGATAAACCACTGGCTGTTCGCGCTGTCGGGGTAACCGTCGAGCTTTGCCATCGCGATCGTGCCGTAGGTGTTTGAAATACCGGGTTCGTTCGGGATCGAAGGAAAGGCCGCGACCGAGGTGGGAAGGACGTTTGTCGGCTTGTCCGGATTCACAGTTCCAACCCACCCGCCGGTCTGGATGACAAAACCAGCCTCCGAGCGGTGAACGAAAAGTGGAGCCACTTGGTTGGTGGTGGGATCGATCGGGTAATAGCGACCGCTATCGATGTAGTTCTTGAAGTTGGCCACGGTCAGCGGCGTCTGTTGGTCGTACAAGGCAACGTCGATATTGCCCATGATGGTTGTGATCCGGACGCCGGTCGTATCGGGATCGTTAAAGTATCCTGTCAGCGGAACAAGAGCGACCGGCGCGCCTTGGTAAAGGGTGGCGTCGGGGATGGGCGCGGAAACGACCGGCGGCACGTTTTGGGCGAAAATTCGTGCCGGAAGGAGCGCGGCGAGAAACAGCAACGAGACAAAGCGGTAGCGAGCGGAAAACATCGGGGGATTGATACGCTAATTTTGGGTTATCTCAACCCGGGGCGCAAGTTTTGGAGCTACTTCTTGATCTCGAGATAGCTGCGCGTGCGGACTTTATCGGTCCCCGGTTCCATCTCCTCGATTCGCATCTGTTTCAGGAACCAGCGGCCCTCGATTTTCTGCGCGGAGACGACCTCGAATCGCTTCACGAGCAGGCTTTTCTGGTCGTAACCTTCCATCCGCATGAGGGCGCCGCTCTCTTTGTCGACCCAGAGGAGGATGGTTTTGTATTGCGCATCATTCGACGGGGCGGTCAGACGCAGTTTCCAGCAATTACGGGTGCGGATAGTGTCGGCGCCCAGCACCTCAGCGTTTGGCCAATAGAGAAACTTGAGCGCGAGATCGCCGTAGGTGACCGCAGTGCCCCCGATTTTTTCATCGAGGCGCGAGGCAGCAAACTTTTTCGTGCTGTTGAGGAAGACGAGGTCGAGCCGGGAACCGCCCTCTTCGAGGCGCAGTTGCACGGTTTCGGGCGGATTCGCAAAGGTGTAACGGATGACCGGGCCAGTCTGGGTAATGCGAAACGGGATCACGGCGCCGTCGGAACGCAGTTGTCCTTGGAGATCGAGCTGCTGTTGTGATTGTTGCAGCCGGACCTGATCCAGAATCTCACGCGCTGAAGGGGTCGGCTCGGCCCGGAGGGTTGCGAGGGAAATGACGAGACCGAGGAGGAAAACGAGACGGTTAAGCACTTGTTTCGTCCCAGCCTGCTTCCTATCGTGCCCCACCGCGGCGTATGCGGATTCATGGATCAAGCTTTGTTTCATCTTATCAACGAGCAGTGGACGAGTCCGGCCCTCGACTTGTTCATGGCCGCGATCAGCAACGTCGATATCTGGATGCCGTTGATCGTCCTGCTCGTGCTCTATGCGTTGATCTTCACCGGTTTCAAGGGACGCGCGCTCGTTTTCTGCATCGCGCTGGCGCTCCTTTGCAACGCGAGCGTCACCTCGACCCTGAAGAAAATTGTCGACCGGCATCGCCCGAAACAAGTCGAGCGCGTGCGGATGGTGGTCCTGACAAAGGCGCGTCCCGAATTTCTCACCCTCTTCAAACCTGTGAAAATTCGTTATTCTGATGCGAAAGACCGCAATCGTTCCGGGCCTTCGTTCCCGTCCGGACACGTGACAAATAACGCGACGGTAGCGCTGATCCTGGCCTTCTTTTTTCGACGCTGGGGCTGGCTTTACTTTTTGTTCGCGATCGCGATCGGCTGGTCGCGGGTGTATCTCGGGGCGCATTGGCCGAGCGATGTGGCCGCCACATTTTTCCTAGCGCTGGGCGAAACAGCCATCCTCCTTGCGCTTCTCGAAGCTCTTTATCGTTGGACGATGGCGCGCTGGGCGCCGGATTTTTTCGTTCGGCATCCGCGCCTGGTCGGTGACGCCATCGCATGAGCACGACCCGGGCAGTCTGGATTTTTATTCTGGTGCTCACGGCTATCCGCCTCGCCGTTCTGGGCGCGACGGAGCTTTCGCCTGACGAAGCCTATTACTGGATGTGGTCACAGCGCCCCGCGCTTTCCTATTTCAGCAAAGGGCCCGGAGTGGCCTTCGCCATGCGAACGAGCACTGCGATTTTTGGCGCCAATGAGTTTGGAGTGCGGTTCTGGAGCCCACTTCTGGCCGCAGGAACGAGCCTGCTAATCTACTATTTTGCGCAGCGGCTCTTCAGCTCACTCGCTGGTTTTTGGACGGTGGTGGTTCTGAACGTCACGCCCATTTTCAATCTCGGCAGCCTCGTTTTCACAATCGACCCGCTCTCGCTCTTCTTCTGGACCGCGGCGCTTTGCACTTTCTGGCTGGCGATCGAGCGCGCGCCGCGGTTTTCCTGGTGGTGGCCGCTCACCGGGCTGCTCATTGGGACTGGTTTTCTCTGCAAATACACCAATGCGCTCCAGCTGGTTTCGATTCTTCTCGTGCTCATTCTCGCCCGGCGGCTGCGGCGCGAATTTTTGCGGCCAAATCTTTACCTTCTCCTTCTTACCTTCGCCGTTTGCACGCTTCCGCCAATCCTTTGGAACTCGGATCATGCCTGGATCACCCTCGCGCATCTCAAGTCGCGCGGCGGTCTCGACTCTGCGCCTGGCTTTCATCCACTCGAGCTCCTGACTTTTCTGGGCGAACATTTTGCGACCTATTCGCCGCTCCTTTTTCTCGGCCTTGTCTGGGCGACGATCGCCAGCTGGCGGCGCGCGCAACACAATTTCAAAGTCTTCTACCTTCTCTGGTTCGGGCTGCCGTTGTTTCTATTCTACCTGATCCTGTCGATTAACGACGCGGCCGCGCCGAATTGGGACGCACTGGCTTTTCCCAGTCTCGCCATCCTGGCCGTCTCCTATTGGCGCGAGCGGGCCGCTTCCCGAACACGCGCACACGCCTGGGCAAACGCTGCCGTTTTTCTCTCGCTCTTCATGAGCGCGGTCCTGGTGGTCCTGATGGTGAATCCGGTGGGCATCAATCGCCCCGGACATGATCCGACTGATCGCCTGCGCGGCTGGGAGGCGATGGCGGTCGCAGTCAACAAGGTCCGGACTGATTTTGAAAACAAGACTGGGCGGCGCGTCTTTCTCATCGCCGACGAACGCGACCGTGCTTCCGAGCTCGCCTTTTATTTATCCGACAAGCGGGTCGAAGGCCCGGGGCATCCGCCGGTCTACATCCCGGAATCGCAGGACATGGTGAACCAGTTTTCATTCTGGCCGCGCTACGATGAATTTGTCCCGCTCCCGGCCAACGTGAAGCGCGATCCGAACGAAATTTACACCGAGGAAGAAGGGGTAAATCGCTTTACCGGACGGAACGCGCTCTTCCTGCAATTGGGGAAAAGAGATCTCGCCCCGCGCAGCATCCGGGGCGGATTTGGCCGCACCGAGCTCATCGATACAATCGAAGTGCGAGTCGGCGACCGCCTCCTGCGCGAACTGCAGGTTTACGCCTGCTACGATTACCGGACGATGCCGTTATGAGTGAAGCGACCCCGGCACCAGCCGTCTCGGTCATCGTGCCTCTTTACAACGAAGAGGAGAACGTCCCAATCCTCCAGGCGGAGCTGGCTGCTGCGCTCGCGGGAATTCCGCACGAAATCATTTTCGTCGATGACGGCTCGAGCGATCAAACGCTGGCGCGCCTAACGAGCGGGCCGGAAGTGCGAGTCCTCCGTTTCGAGAAGAACGCCGGCCAAAGCGCCGCCATCTACGCCGGCGCGAACGCGGCCCGCGGCGCGGTTGTCGTTCTGATCGACGGCGACCTGCAAAATGACCCGGCCGATATCCCGCGCCTCCTCGCCGAAGTCGAGCGCGGCGCGGATCTCGTCTGCGGCTGTCGCGCGCAGCGCAAGGACACGCTGGTCAAGCGCCTAACGAGCCGGATCGCCAACTTTGTCCGCAGCCGGTTTACGAAGGACGGCGTGCGCGACACAGGCTGTACGCTCAAGGCGATGCGGCGGGAATGCGTCCGCACGCTCGTGCCCTTCAAGGGCATGCATCGCTTCATCCCGGCGCTCGTCAAAGGCGCCGGCTATCGGCTGGTCGAGATCCCGGTCAACCATCGCGCCCGCAAATTTGGCACGAGCAAATACGGTCTCGGCAACCGCGCCGTCCGCGCCACAGTCGACATGTTTGGTGTCCGCTGGCTGCTTTCGCGCCAGCTGACTTACCGGATTCGCGACTGAGAAGCGGTGCGGGAAACCCGGAGAAAAGGCGGTTCACAGTAGCCGATTTGCAGCTCGTAACCATTCAACTTGTCATCCCAACCTCTGACGCTAAGCTTTCGCTCCACTCGGAGCACCGCATGTCTTTGGCCAGCCTTTTAACCTCCGAGCAGATCGTTCCCGAGATGAGGGCAACGGAAAGGTGGCCTGCTATCGTGGAGTTGATCGACCTGCTCGTGGAGCAAAAAAAAATCGAGTCCGCCAGCCGGGAAGGCATCCTCGCCGCGCTCAAACAACGCGAGGAAACGATGAGCACCGGGATCGGTTTCGGGATCGCCATCCCGCACGCTTCTTCCGAGGCGGTGACCGAGGTGGTGGCGGCCTTTGGGCGCTCGTCGCAAGGGATCGAGTTCGACGCGCTCGATAACGCTCCGGTCAAGTTTGTCGTCCTTTTCATCGTCCCCAAGAACCAGTTTCAAACCCATCTCCGCACGCTTGCTTCCATCGCGAAGTTTTTGAACGATCGTTCCGTGCGCGAAAAGCTCGCTGCCGCTGGCACGAAAGAAGAGATTCTTTCGATCTTTCAGGAAGGCGCCGCGAAATAGCGGGCGATTGACTCTCGGGCTGGCGGCGGCACCGAGTGACAGTGTCGGATCGCTATCTAGATTCTTCGCCTCTGGGCATGTTGACTTTTCAAGATATTCTCAAGCGCCAACTGGCCGCCGCGCTCGCCGCGGCCGATCTCCCGCCGGCCGGCGAAGTTGTTCCGGCAAGCGACTCGCGTTTTGGCGATTACCAAACAAACGTTGCCCTTCTCCTGGCCAAGGAGCGGGGCGAAAATCCGCGCGGCCTGGCCCAGAGGATTATCGAGCATTGCGAAGTCGCGCAGTGGTGCGAAGGGCCGACCATTGCCGGCCCAGGCTTCATCAATTTCACTCTGAAAGCGGAGGCCATCGCAGCCCAGACGGCGCTCCTCCTGCGCGACGATCGGTCGGGCGTTCCACTGGCCGAAAAACGCCATCGAATCGTGGTTGATTTCGGTTCGCCTAACGTTGCCAAGCCGATGCACGTTGGCCACATCCGCAGCCTCGTGATCGGCGACGCCCTCGCTCGGATCGCGAAATACCTCGGACACGAGGTGATTCGCGACAATCACATCGGCGATTGGGGCACGCAGTTCGGGATGGTGATTTACGGTTGGAAGAATCTGCTCGATCGTGAAGCGCTGGCGCGCGATCCGATCGCGGAGTTGGTTCGGATCTACAAAACCGCTAACGAACTGGGCAAAAGCGACGAAGCGGTGCGTGACGCCTGCCGCAACGAACTCGTTAGGCTACAGGCGGGCGATGAGGAGAATCTGCGTATTTGGAACGAGTGCGTTGCGCTCTCGATGAAGGAATTCGAGTCCGCCTACGAGATTCTCGGCATCCACTTCGACATCCAGCGCGGCGAGAGTTTCTACGACGATCGTCTGCCCGGTGTGGTCGCACGGTTGCAGAAATCTGGCCTCGCCGAAATCAGCGAAGGCGCGGTTTGCGTTTTCTTTCGCGACCTTCCCGAGCTGGCGGAAAGGCCGTGCATTATTCAGAAAAGCGACGGCGGTTTTAATTACGCCACCACCGATATCGCGACGATCGATTATCGCGTCCGCGATCTCGGCGCCGACACGGTCTGGATCGAAACGGGGGCGCCGCAGCAGTTGCATTTCAAGCAGATCTTTGAGATCGCGCGGCGCGAAGGTTACACCGCCGATTTTCGCCACATCACGCACGGCAGTATTTTGGGCGATGATCGTAAGCTGATGAAGACCCGCTCGGGCGAGAACGTGCCGCTGCGCGACCTGCTCGACGAAGCAATCGTGCGCGCGCAGAAGATCGTGGAAGAGAAAAATTCGGAACTGAATTCAGTCGAGAAGGAGGAAATCGCCAGGACGATCGGGATCGGCGCGATCAAGTACGCCGATCTCTCGCAATACCGGATGACCGACTACATTTTCTCCTGGGATCGCATGCTCTCCTTCCAAGGAAACACCGCGCCGTATCTGCAAAACGCCTACGTCCGGACGCGGTCCATCTTTCGCAAGGCAGACGAAGAGTTCGTCGCGCCTAACGAATTGTTCCTGAGCGAGCCAGCGGAACTAAACTTGGCGAAACGTCTCGCCCAGTTTGCCGAAACCGTCCCGCAGGTCTTGAACGATTTTCGCCCCAACGTGCTTGCGCTCTATCTCTTCGAGCTGGCCAATGCCTTCCACGCTTTTTACGAAGCGTGCCCGGTTTTAAAAGCCGACCCTCCGATTCGCGCCAGTCGGCTCGCCCTTTCCGAGCTGACGGCTCGTGTCCTGCGCCGGGGTCTCAGTCTTCTCGGAATCCAGGTACCTGAGAAGATGTAGGTGAGATCCCGGCCCCGGGATTCCGCCTGCGAAATCCTGTTCATCCTGTAAATCCTGTCTAAATTCCCCCTCCCGTGAGCCAGCCGCACCCTCGCATTCCCAGCTCCACTTATCGGCTCCAGTTCAACCGAGAGTTCACCTTCGCGCAGGCGCGCGCGATCGTGCCCTATCTGCACGCCCTCGGGATCAGCGATTGTTATGCGTCGCCTTATTTCCAGGCGCGGGCCGAGAGCCTGCACGGTTACGACATTACCGATCACAACAAGCTGAATAATGCGATCGGCTCGCGCGCGGAATACGATGCCTGGATCGCGGAACTGCAAGCCCGCGGGATGGGCCAGGTGCTCGATTTCGTGCCTAACCACATGGGCATCGGCGAACCGCAAAATGTCTGGTGGGCCGACGTTCTGGAGAACGGGCCGAGCTCGGAGTTTGCGCCCTATTTTGATATCGACTGGCGGCCGCTCAAGTCGGACCTGCGCGACAAGGTCCTGATTCCGATTTTGGGTGACCAATACGGACGCGTGCTCGAGCGAGGCGAGCTAAAGGTGCATTACGACAGCGGCCGTTTTTTCCTGCGCTACTTTGACCATGAATTTCCGATCGCGCCTGGAACCTATCGACACGTTCTCGAGATTGCGCTCGCGCAACTGGTCGAGCACAAAGAAGAAGATTTTTACGCGGAGTTGCAGAGCATCCTAACGGCGCTTGAGTATCTGCCCCGCCGCACCGAGACGGACCCGGAACGCATCGCGGAGCGGACGCGGGAAAAGGAGATCATCAAGCGCCGGCTCGAACGGCGCTGCCAGGAAGCGCCGCCAGTGCAGGAGGCGATCGAGAAAGCCCTCACGATCATCAACGGCAGACCGGGTGATCCCCGAAGCTTTGATGCGCTCGACGGTCTTCTGACGGACCAGGCGTATCGCCTGGCCTTTTGGCGAGTGGCGGCGGAAGAGATCAACTATCGGCGCTTCTTCGACGTCAACGACCTGGCCGCTATCCGGATGGAATTGCCGGAGGTTTTCGACGCGGCGCATCAACTCGTCCTCGAGTTGATCGCAACCGGCGCGGTTACCGGATTGCGGATCGATCACCCCGACGGTCTTTATTTGCCTGACGAATACTTCGAAAAACTGCAGCGGCGGGCTGCGGAAAAGCTCAAGGTTTCGCTGTCGGTCGACAAGCGCGCCATCTATCTCTTGGTCGAAAAAATCCTGAGCGGCGACGAGCAGTTGCGGAGCGATTGGCCGGTGCATGGCACGACCGGCTACGATTTCATGAACGAGGCGATCGGGGTATTGGTCGATACCTCCGCGGAGCGCGCGATCACGAGCACGTTCCATAAATTCATCGGACACAGCCTGCATTTCGGACATCTCGTTTACGCGAAGAAGCGCCTCGTCATGCGGCTCTCCCTCGCCAACGACGTCAACGTTCTCGGCGCGATGTTCGACCGGATCTCGGAGAAAAATCGTTGGTACCGGGATTACACGCTCGATGCCCTGACCCTAGCGGTGCGCGAGACGATTGCCTGTTTTCCGGTTTATCGAACCTACCTCGCGCCGAACCGCCCGGTGAACGAGGCTGATCGCGCCGTCATCGAGCGCGCGGTCGCCGCCGCCAAACGGCGCAATCCCGCGCTCGAAGAATCGGTCTTCAATTTCCTGCGCGACATCCTGCTCTTTCGTTTCCCGGAAAATCTGGATGAGGAAGCGCGCGAAGATCACCTTCATTTCGTGCTGAAATTCCAGCAGACGACTGGGCCGATCATGGCGAAGGGACTGGAGGACACGGCCTTCTACATCTACAACCGATTGGCCGCGCTGAACGAAGTCGGCGGCGAGCCGGAACGTTTTGGCGTTAGCCTGGAAGCGTTTCACCGGCGAAACCGGGAGCGGCAAGAGGAATGGCCGGCCACCATGCTCTCTACTTCGACGCACGACACGAAGCGGAGCGAAGATGTGCGCGCGCGCATGGCGGTTATCTCGGAAATGCCGGAGCTATGGCGCCGTTCGTTAGGCCGCTGGCGAACCGTGAACCGTCGCTGGAAGAAGCGGATCGAAGAGAGCGAAGCGCCCGATCGGAACGAGGAGTATCTGCTTTACCAGACTCTGCTGGGCAGCTGGCCGCTCCAGCTGTTCCGCGAGTTAAGCGACGAGGCGCGGACTGACTATCTGGCGCGCATCCAGCAATACATGGCCAAGGCGTTGAAAGAGGCGAAGCTCAATACGAGCTGGGTTCAACCTAACGAGGAGTGGGACACGGCGGTTGCGACTTTCATTGAGAAGATTCTCGATCCCTCGCCACGGAATCGCTTTCTCGAGAGTTTCCTGCCGCTCTCGGAAGAGGTCGCGCGGGCGGGTGCGATCAACTCGCTCTCCCAGGTGCTGCTGAAACTGACCTCGCCCGGGGTGCCGGATATTTACCAGGGGAATGAGATTTGGGATTTCAGCCTGGTCGATCCGGATAACCGACGGCCGGTCGATTACGCGCGCCGCCACGAGATGCTCGACGGGCTGGCCGGCGCGACGCCGGAGGATTTGTTAGGCAATTGGCGCGATGGACGGATCAAGCTGTTCCTGACGCACCGGCTTTTGACCTTTCGGCGAGAGAATCCAGAGCTCTTCCGGGGCGGAAGCTATTTGCCGCTCGACGTCTCCGGCGAATTTGCAGATTGCTGCATCGCTTTTGTGCGCGAGCAGGAAGGCCAGGCAATTGTCGTCCTCGCACCGCGTTTCAATTTGCGCGTCGGGTTCCCGCCGATCGGCGAGGCTTGGCGCGATACCGCTGTTCATTTGCCCGCAGGTTTTTCGGGAAGCCGAGACTTGTTCACGGGAACGCCCGTCGAAGAAGGACCCGCGCTTCCCCTGGCGCAGGCAATGGCGCGCTTGCCGTTCGCGCTCCTCGCCGTTACGCCCCGCGACTGAAACGTTCGCAGAGGGTAACGATGGTGTTCGAAAAATTCGCGAGGTTGCGCACGATATCGACCCCGAAGCTTTCAAACGTGATCCGGGGCGACGCGATCACGAGCAGGACGCTGAGCAGAAGGAGATTGATCAGGTAAATGACGACGAGCGAAAAAAACGTCCCGTTGTCGCTCAGGTCGGTCTGGTTCTTGGGGATCATCCAGAAGGTAAAAGTGAGATGGAACGCCCAGGTGATCCCGAGAAGGGCGTAGAGGAGCCGGCCATACGGCTGAAGGTTTAGAAACAAACTGAGTCCGCCATAGACCGCGAGCACGAGAATGCTGTAGAGCGGGAAAAAATAAGGAGCGAGTGCGATGAGGAAGTTGTTCTTGTCGGTCAGGATGTGGCCGCCTTCCCGGCCCACCTTGAAGCGGCTGACCCGGCCGCCCATCATCCAGACCCAAAGCGCGTGGGTCAGTTCGTGGCCGAAGACGTAGATCAAAAGCGGGCGCGGCAGGCCAAAAAAAGCAATCAGCCAGAGGACCACGCCTAACGAGAAAAACCAGAACTCCTCGCCCGCCCAGAGGCGTTCCGCGACCGCCGCCCGGGCGAAAGAAGTGAAAAATGTCTGGCTGAGCAGCGCGCAAATCGGGAGGAGGAAGAGCGCGACGATGAACTTGACCCACTTTGTCGGCACCATGAGCGTTCCGCCGGGCGGGGTGCCGCGCCGGGTCGGGACAACGTAGGGGACTATCTTGACGCCACCCCGGACCGGCCTGCGCCGAGAGGTATGCCGCGGAACGCGCCGTGAGGCCATTCGTTAGGCACGGCCCATGTAGGCGCCGGTGCGGGTGTCGATCTTGATCTTCTCGCCCTCGTTGATGAAAAGCGGGACGTTGACCGTTTTGCCGGTTTCGAGCACTGCCGGCTTGGTCACGTTGCTGGCGGTATCGCCACGCAGACCTTCCGGGGCCTCGACCACCTTGAGCTGGACGGAGGAAGGCAGTTCCACTTGAACCGGACGGCCTTCCGTGAAGAGAACCTCTACTGGCAGGTTCTCGACCAGATAATCCTTCGCGTCGGTGAGCAAGTGGTCGTCGAGGGTGATCGTCTCGTAAGAATTCGGGTCCATAAAATGAAACCCGGTGTTGTCCTTGTAGCTGAATTCGAGGGTCTGTCGCGAGATGTCGACCAGTTCCACCTTGTCGGTCGAGCCGAAACGGACATCGGCGCTTTTGCCGGTGTTGATGTAACGAATGATCGCCTGGACAAAGGCGCGCAGGTTTCCCGGCGTCCGGTGATGCACGTCGAGCACAATGGCGGTGTTGCCATTGTATTTAATTGCCATTCCTTTGCGGAGATCGTTTGCGGCGGCCATAAGAGAACTGGAGTTCTAGTTGAGAGTTGGGGCTTTGACAAGTTGTAGCCGAGGGCGTTGACCCCGGGAGCTCTGGAGTCGCCCTCAGGTCTCCGCCCGCTCTATCGTCCGTTTAAATCCACCGGGGTCAACGCCCCCGGCTACAACAGTTTGAGCTTGGTCAGGTCCTGGGAGTCGACAATGCCGACCGGGACCCCGCGATCGTCCACTACCACGAGATCGTCGATCCGATGCCGCTCGAGGAGGTTGAGAACTTCGACTGCCAGTTTGTCCTCGTGCACCACGACCGGGTTGAGCGTCATGAGGTCGGCCACGAGACGCTCGCCGACCCGCGGATCGGTTTGGAAATGCCGCACGAAATCGCCGTGCGTAAAAATCCCGAGCAACTGTTCGTCCGCACCCGCAACGACGGCGGCGCCGGCGCGCAGCGAAGTCATCATTTCAAGGACGAGGCGAATATTGGCGTCCGGACGGACGAGCGCGAGAGCGGTCCGCGGCCGCATGATCTGGTGGACGCGCAGAAGAAGGCTGCGCCCGACCATTCCCGCCGGGTGAAACTTGGCAAAATCCTCTTTCTGAAAACCGCGCGCCTCGAGCAGGACCATCGCGAGCGCGTCGCCGAGCGCGAGCATGACGGTCGTGCTCGAAGTGGGTGCAAGGTTTAGCGGACACGCCTCCTGTTCCACGTTCACGTCGAGCAGCACATCGCAATTCTGCGCGAGCGTCGAGTCGGTCGCGCCGCACATCGCGATTATGTCGACCTGGAAGCGGGTAATCGCCGGCAGGATGCGGAGCAATTCTTCCGTCTCGCCGCTGTAGCTGAGCGCGAGAATGACGTCGCCATCCGCGACCATGCCGAGATCGCCGTGGAGCGCGTTGAGGGAATTGAGGAGGACCGCGGGCGATCCGGTGCTGGTTAAGGTGGCGGCGATTTTTTCCCCGATATGTCCGGATTTCCCGACTCCGAGGACGATCACCTTCCCGCGGTTCTCGACCGTTTTTTTAATCAAATCGACCGCCCGGGTGAAACTTTCGCCCAGCCGTCCGCGGAGCCTTTGCAGCTCCGAGATTTCTAAATCAATTACACGTGCGGCCTTTTCAATGTAGTCCATCGATCTATAATTGTGGGGTGAGGGCAGGGCGCGAGCAAGCCATTGCGCGCGTCCCTGAGCCTCGGGGGGAGAATAATTATGAAGACAACAATCCTCAGCATCTTATTGGCGGCCGTGAGCAGCGTGGCTTTCGGGCAAGGTCAGGGTGAATTGACGACCACGACCAGCACGACGGTGACAACCACGACGGGTCGCGTCGAGACGACGCTGCCCAAGCCGAGGCCACCATTCGCCGCGCCGATCGTCCCGACGGAAGGGGCCGTGCAGCTCGCGATTCGCACGCACCAGCCGATTCAATTGATCAATCCAGCCGCGCCGGCCGAATACGGCAACGCGCAGGAGCGGGTCTCGCACGATCCGAAAGATCCCGGCAAACCCAAGGGCATCGTGCTCTTCGCCTGGACCTTCTAGATCAATGGCGGATTGATTGGATTGAGTTGAATGGCGCACGCCAGCGTTGAACGTTAGGCGTGCTGGATTCGCCGCCTGTCGTCGCCTGTTATTGCGCGACGTTTCTCAAGCCGGAGATGTTGCACATCTACCGGCAGATGACGGGCCTGGAGCGGTTTCGCCCGGTGGTGATCGCGCAGAAGCGCGAGGAGGCGGAGCGGTTTCCTTTTGAACCGGTTTTCATTGTCTCCAAACCGGCTAGCCATTTTTTGCGGCGTTTCTGGTTTCGCACTGTGCGGGAGGCGCCCTGGCAGATATCGCACCGGGAAGTGATGCAGATCCGTCGGCTGCTCGAGGAGAGTGAGGCGCGACTGCTGCATATTTACTTCGGACACATCGCGGTGCACCTGTTGCCGCTCATTTTGCATTGGCGGCAACCGACGGTCGTTTCCTTCCACGGAGCCGACGTCATGGTCGAGCTCGATAAGCCGCATTACCGAGCGGCGACTCGCGAGATGCTCGCGGCGGCCCGGCTTATTCTTGTCCGCTCGCAATCGCTCGCCCGGGCGCTAGTCGCGCTCGGTTGCCCTAACGAGAAGATCCGGCTGCAACGAACCGGTATTCCGCTGGACGACATTCCTTTCCGGGAACGAACCTGGCCTAACGACGGCGTCTGGAAATTCCTCCAGGCCGGCCGGTTGATCGAGAAGAAGGGTTTCGCGACCAGCCTGCGCGCCTTCGCGGAATTTCAGAAGGAGCATCCCGCTGCTGTTTTTACGATCGCCGGCGAGGGCCCGATGCGGGCGGAGCTTGAGGAACTGACGCGCGAACTGGGCGTGTGGGAACGCGTCCATTTCGTCGGTTTTCTTTCGCAGGAAAAGCTGCGCGAGGCATTTTACGACGCGCACTTCTTTCTGCACCCGAGCGAGCTGGGCGCGGACGGAAATCAGGAGGGCGTCCCCAATTCCATGCTCGAAGCGATGGCCAGCGGCCTGCCTGTGTTCGCGACCACGCATGGGGGAATTCCGGAGGCGATCGAGAACGTCGTGAGCGGCGTCTTGGTGAACGAGCGCGATCACGCGGCGCTGGCCGGTGCCCTGCTGGAATGGGCAAACCGACCTGATCAACTCAGCAGTCTCGCGCAAGCCGGCGCGCGGGCGATCGCAGAGAAGTTTGAGCAAAAAGCGCAAATACGCGCGTTGGAGGACATCTATCGCGAGTCAATTGAATTGTAGGTCAAGCGCGCCGCCCGCCGGAGTTTAAAGTCGGGTCAAGCGGGGCGCCCGCCTACAATTCGGCGAAGAACTCTTCCAGCTCGCGCGCTACGATGTCGAAACCGAGGCGCCCCCGTGCCAGCGTTTGTGACTGAGCGACGATATCGTTATAAAAATCGGAGTCCCGCAGCAGGCGTGCGGCCAGTTCCGCCAATTCGCCTAACGAGCGACCGTGTCCAGACGTTTCGGGAAACGCGATTTGCTCGACCGCGCCGTCACCGCCCACGCAAGGGAGGCGACAAAGCAGCGCGTCGCCTGCCACCTGTCCCGGCACGCTGCTTGTGTCGGCCTGCAGGACAACCCGGTGCCGCGCCACCTCTGCGAGATAATCGCGATATGAAAGACGATCTTCGAGAACGCGCAGCGAATCTCCCGGCACTCCGAGGGCGCCGAGGATCTTGCGACAGCGCTTCGGCTCTTCATCGAAAACCGTGATTGCTTCGCCCAAAGCGGCCGCGAGGACGAGCGCGGCAAGATGGTTGCGCGAAGGCGTATCCCATTCCCGCGTTCCCACAAAAACGCCGCGCCGTTCGCCTAACGATCGCGAAAAATCCCAGCGCGGATCGTCAATCGGATAAGGTGTCGGAATAAATTTTCCCCGGCCGTAAAAGGCGAGCGAATCCGCCGTTGCGGCCAGGCAACCATCCGCCGCTTGAATGATCTCGTGGAAGCGCGCCGCTCTTTTTGGATCCGCGAGCTGACGCGCGATCTGATGCAGCCCGGTTTCCTTGAAGGAGAGCACGACTGGCAGTTTTTCTTTCTGCAATTTCAAGAGCGCCTGCTGCGTCTCCTTGAAATCGCCTCGCAGCAGGAGCAGCACCGGGCGCCGCGCCGCGACCGCGCGCGAAACCTCGCGCTCGAAGCTGCCGCCGGTGCAGGCGGCGTAGGCGTGGAAATTGACCGGCGCGTGCTCGCGGTCGTCAGGGCGGTTGCAGCCTAACGAGAAATCCTGCGCCGGATCGCGGCCTCCGGGGTTGAGGACCGTGAGACGAAAATCGCGCCAGGCCTCTTTAGTGGTCGTCACCGAAATCGAGCGGCGCGGGTGGTGCGTTTTGAATGAGGGGCTCGGTGCCGGATTCGTCGATCGGTCGCACTGGCTGCGCGCGTCGGACCTCGATCGTGTTGTCCGGGGCGGGCGCGACCGCAATGGCGCGCCTGACTGGTTTATCGGGATCGAGGCCGGGCTCGTTGTTCGCCCCCGCCGCGGCGACCGTTTTGGGTTTGAACGTCGAACCGATTGCCTCGTAAGGATCGTCCTCCGCCAGGAGGGTGGGCCCCTGCATCGGGACGGGCGGGACTTCCTTGGTATCGACGGCGAGGGCGGCCCGCGGCCATTGGCCTTCCTCAAACTTTTTGACGAGCTGAGTGCGGACCGAATCGCCGTGGACGTCGCAGCCATCGGTCGGCATCTGTGCGTCGGTTGCGAGCTCGATGTAACTCGTTCGCCGTTTCACGACATCGCCGCTCGCGCTCCGCACGTCTTCATAACATTTGTCGGTCGCGAGCAGGCCGGATTTGGAACAGATCTCAACCTTGCGGATGCCCGGCGGCACCGGAAAAGGCTGGGGCGCAAAGCGAGCGAGCGAAGCGTTCATCAAGTCCGTCCAGACCGGGAGGGCGATGACGGAGCCGAACGCGCCGCGATAGATTTTTTCCGGCTTGTCGAAGCCCGCCCAGACGGCGCAGGTCACGGCCGAGTCGTAGCCGGCGAAAAGCGCATCGGTGAAGGCATAGGCCGTCCCGGTCTTGCCGGCGGCCGGGAATTTTTTCAGCCCGTATTTTTCGTAAGCCAGATGCCCAGTTCCCTGGGTTAGGGCATCCTTCAGGCAGGAGGTCACTTCGTAGGCGATCTCCGGCTTGATTACCCGGGCACCTCCGCGGTCACGTTCGGTCTGCCAGACGATGTGACCCTCTTTGTCCTCGATCCGGTCGAGAATATGCGGCGGGGGCGCGCGGAAGCCTTCGTTAGGGAAAATGGTGTAGGCACGGGCCAGCTCGGCCAGGGTGAGGACGCTGCTGCCGAGAAAAGTGGCCGGATACGGCCGTAATTTGCTTTCCACCCCGGCGGCGTGGACGAGCTGAGTGACCGCATCGAGGCCGGCATTGGTGCCGATTCGGACGGCGGCACCGTTCTTCGATTTGGCCAGCGCCTCGCGCGCGGTGATCGGGCCTTCATAGCGGTTGTTCGCGTTCTCCGGTCCCCATTCCCCGAGAATACCGGTCGTGCCGCCGATCATCACGGTCCGGTTGTCGAGCGCTGAATCCTCCACGAGCGAGCCTGGGAAAAGTCCTTTTGCAAAAGCGGCCGCATAAACAAAAGGCAGCATGGCGGTGCCCGGCGGGCGCCGTGCCTGGAGCGCGCGGTTGTATTCGTTCTGCTCGAAATCCCGTCCACCGACGAGGGCGAGAATCCCACCGCTCCGGTTATCGAGCGCGATGACTGCGCCTTGCAGATACTCCGGCGGCGGCGGCGCTCCCGATTTTTCGTTAGCCGACTTGCTTCGGCGTTCCTGCAGGAGAGCACCGTATTGTGCGTAGGTTTGATGGTCGTAGCCGGGCGTCTGCTCGGCAGCGTCGAGCTGTGCGCGGAGCGATTTCTCGGCCGCAGCCTGCATCCCCGCATCAATCGTGGTGTGGATGCGGAAGCCGTCGCTCATCGCGCGATCCCAGCCGACGGCCGCAATCACCTGCTGGCGGACGTAATCGATCGCGTAGTTTTGCCCGCGTGCGTTCTGCCGGTTGCCGGCGACGAGGGTCTCCGCCTGCGCACTTTGGAACTGTGCGTCGTTGATGAAACCGAGCTCGAGCATCCGGTTGAGGACAAAGTTCCGCGCCTCGCGCGAAGCCTCGCGGTCCGACCAAGGCGAGAGTTTATTCGGGCTTTTGACCAGGCCGGCGAGGGTGGCGCATTCCGCGAGTGTCATCTCGCGCGCCGGTTTGTCGAAATAGCCGCGCGCCGCCGCTTCCGCACCGTAGAGCCCGCCGCCGAAATAGATCCGGTTCAGGTACAGTTCCATGATTTTTTGCTTGGAGAAATTGTCCTCGATCCGGCGGGCGACGAACATTTCGAGCAGCTTGCGGCGGAAGGTTTTGCCCTTCAGTTCGAAGCTGTTGCGCGCCAGTTGCTGCGTAATCGTGCTCGCGCCCTGGCGGACGTGGCCTGCGACGGCGTTCTTGAGCGCGGCCCGGATGATGCCTAACAAATCGTAACCGTGGTGTTGGTAAAACTTGTTGTCCTCGGTCGCGATGACGGCGTTGACCAGATTAGGCGGGAGCTGATCGTAGGGAACGGTTTCGCGATTTTCGACATAGATCTGCCCGAAAATCTTGTTGTTCCGGTCAACGATGACGCTGGCCGACTCCATCTTTTCGAGGTGGGTCAGATCGAGAGCGGCAGCTTGGTGTTTGAGCGAAACGGCGACCGGAAGGAAGGCGAGGAGAAACGCCAGGAGGGCGACGACAACGAGGATGAGGGGAAGATAAATCCAAGGGCGCGCGTACCAGGCGCGCTGGTAGCGGGAAAATTCCGTCGGCGTGAAATAATCAACAGGCATGCGGCGAGCGGGCGAAGGCCCACGAGATAGCGCGCAACTTAGCGGCAAACTGTGGAAAATGCCAAGTGGTTGAGGGGTGGAAGCGTTCGGTGGAAGCTAAGGGGCAAATCCCCTCGGGACCTGAGCAATGGAAGAGAACGAGGAGCTGATTTCCGAAATTCGCGATGAGATCCGGGCGCGCGGCCCGGTGCCGTTCAGCTGGTTCATGGCGCAGGCGCTTTATCATCCGAAGCACGGCTATTACAGCTCGGGGCGCTGCGCGATCGGACGCCGGGGCGATTATTTCACGAGCGTGAGCGTGGGGCCGTTATTTGGGAAATTGATGGCCGGTCAGTTCGCGGAAATCTGGGAAACGCTTGGCCGTCCGGGCGATTTCGTGATCGTCGAGCAGGGAGCGCATGATGGGGAGTTTGCCTCCGATGTGCTGGAGGCATTGCGCGAACAAGACCCCGACCTCTTTGCCACCGTACGTTACCGCATCGTCGAGCCATTCGCGATCTTGCGGACCCGGCAGCAACGGGTGTTGCGGCCTTTCGCCGAGCGTGTGGAATGGGTGGAGTCGCTCGAGGCGATGGACCCTTTTTGCGGCGTTCATTTTTCCAACGAGTTGCTCGATGCCATGCCGGTGCATCTGCTCGTCGCGACCGGCGAAGGTGCGGAGCGTCGCTGGTGCGAGCGAATGGTGGAGCGGACTTCCGGTGGTTTTACCTTTGTCGATCGCCCGATCTCCGACGCGCGCCTGGCGGAATGCCTAACGAAACTCCCGCCTGTGCCCGAAGCCGGCTATGAGACCGAGATTAGTGTTGGGGTGCTCGATTGGATGCGG
Source organism: Chthoniobacterales bacterium (assembly GCA_051003415.1). Classification (GTDB taxonomy): domain Bacteria; phylum Verrucomicrobiota; class Verrucomicrobiia; order Chthoniobacterales; family UBA10450; genus Palsa-1392. The sequence goes on from JBPCLI010000145.1 coordinate 28,553, forward strand.
GCGCTGGCGGGCAAGCTGCGCCGGGGGGCGGTGCTGATCGCCGATTACGGCCTGCCGCGAAATGAGTTCTATGCGCCGAACCGGCGGACCGGGACGTTGCAATCTTATGCCGATCACCGGGTCCTGCCCTCGATCCTCGAAAGGGTCGGGCAATGCGACCTGACGACGCATGTCGAGTGGACCACTCTGGCGGAACAAGCAGAGCTTTGCGGGCTGAACCTCGCCGGGTTTACGGATCAGCATCATTTTCTCACTGGCCTGCTTTCGACGCACGCCGCCCTTGCTTCCGCTGGCGCGGAGAAGAGTCGCGCTCTGCAAACGCTGATTCATCCCGAATTTCTGGGAATAAAATTCCAATTCCTCGGCCTGACGAAAAATTTCCCGCGGGAGGGATCGTTAGGCGGATTCAAGTTCGCGCGCGACGCGCGCCGGGCCCTGGGGCTGAGCTGACTAAAGCAGCGGCGAGCCTTCGCTCTCCACGTGCTTCAGCTTCCCGCCCGCCTCTTCGATCGCGGCGAGAAGCGTCTCCCTCTTCGTGAGAGTTGGATCGTAGCAGAGCGAAATTTTCTGCGGGCTGATGTCTGAGGAATCGAGAGCGTGGGCATCGAGCTTTCCGAGTGCATCGCGCAGGTTTTTTTCCTGCTCGGGGTCGAGCGGTTCGGACAACGCAATCTCCGCAGCGACATATTCCTCCGCGCCGGAAAGTTTGTCGGAGTCGTCCGCCATACCTAGGGATCGTTAGCGGTTGCCGATGTGGATGGCGTGCTTGTCGACCGCGAGGGCCGCTTCCTTGACCGCTTCACTCAGAGTCGGGTGCGCGTGCACAGTGCGGCCGAGGTCTTCGCTGCTGCCGCCGAATTCCATCACCGCGACGATCTCGGCGATTAACTCGGAAGCGGCGTGCGACAGAATGGAAGCGCCCAGGATGCGGTCGGTTTCGGCATCGGCGACGAACTTGACGACGCCTTCGACATCGGCGTTTGCCAGGGCGCGGCCATTGGCGCGGAAAGGGAATTTTCCAATGCGCACCTTGAGACCTTTTTCTTTCGCGAAATCCTCCGTGATTCCCACGCCGGCCAGCTCTGGGTTGGTGTAGATGATGCCAGGGATGACGTCGTAGTTCACGTGTCCGGCCTTACCCGCGATCAACTCGACGCAGGCGATGCCTTCCTCTTCCGCCTTGTGCGCCAGCATCGGGCCGGCGATGACGTCGCCGATCGCGTAAATACCTTCGACGTTGGTTCGGAAATGATAATCGACTTTGATCCGCCCGCGTTCGTCAAGCGCGACGCCGAGCTTGTCCGCGCCGACTCCTTCGGCGAAGGCGCGGCGGCCGACCGAGACGAGAGCTTTGTCCGCTTCAAAAATGAGCTCCTCGCCGCCTTTGTTGGCGGTCGCGATGGCACGGCCCTCCACCACCTTGACCGAACCGACCTTGGTTTCCAGATGGAACGTCATTCCCTGGGCGGCGAGGGCGCGCTGGAGAAGATTGGAAACTTCGAGATCGAAACCGACTGCGATGCGAGGGAGAAATTCGAGTACCGTCACCTCGGACCCGAGGCGCGCCCAGACCGAACCAAGCTCAAGGCCGATCGCGCCCGCGCCGATGACGAGGAATTTTTCGGGCGGCTTGTCAAAGCAGAGCGCTTCAGTGCTGCTGACAATTGTTGCGCCATCGAACGGCATGCTCGGGAGGTTGATCGGCACGCTGCCGGTCGCGATTACGATGTGATCAGCCGCGACTTCGACCGGTTCGCCTTCGTTAGGCTGGACGCGCACCTTGCCCGGTTCGGTGATGGTGCCGAGCCCGCTGAAGGTGGTGATTTTGTTGCCCTTCATCAGGGCGCGCACGCCGCCGGTAAGGGTTTTCACGACATTGTCCTTGCGCGCCAGCATGGTCGGCAGATCGAGGCCGACTTTGTCGAGGACGATACCGTGTTTGGCCGCTTCGTTTTTCGCGAAAACGTAATGGTCGCTGGAGGCAAGAAGCGCCTTGCTCGGGATGCAGCCGACATTCAGGCAGGTGCCGCCGAGTTCACTATCTTTTTCGACGATGGCGGTCTTGAGGCCGAGCTGCGCGGAGCGAATAGCCGCGACGTAGCCGCCGGGGCCGGAGCCGATGATGACGACGTCGAATTGATCCATGAAAGAGGTGGGTTGCGGGGGCCTATATGTAGCCGCGGCCCGTCGCCTTGTCACGGCAGCAGAAGTTGTAGCCGAGGTTGCTGACCCCGGCCGCCTGGGGAAACGGATTCTTACTCAGGCCGGGGAGGGCGTCCCGGTTACAAATCGAGAAGAAGCGCGGTCGGATTCTCGATCGCTTCCTTCACCTTGAGGAGAAACGTGACGGCTTCCTTGCCGTCAACGGCACGGTGATCATAGCTCAAAGCGAGATACATCATCGGCCTGATGACGACCTCGCCTTTCACCGCCACCGGCCGCTCTTTGATGGCGTGCATCCCGAGGATTCCGCTCTGCGGCGGGTTGAGAATCGGCGTCCCCATGAGGGAGCCGTAGACGCCGCCGTTCGAGATCGTGAAGGTGCCGCCCTGCAGGTCTTCGATCTTGATTTTGCCATCGCGCGCTCGGCCTGCGAAATCCGCGATGTCGCGCTCGAGGTCGGCGAAACTTTTCTGGTCCCCGTCGCGCACGACCGGGACGACAAGGCCACGCTCGGTCCCCACAGCGACGCCGATGTCGAAGTAGTGATTGAGAATGAAGTCGTCACCTTCAATGCGGCTGTTGATCGCGGGGACGGTCTTGAGCGCTTCGATCGCGGCTTTGATGAAGAACGACATGAAGCCGAGCTTAATTCCGTGATCGGCCTTGAATTTTTCCTGCACCTTTTTGCGCAGCCCCATCACCTCGCTCATGTCGCACTCGTTAAAGGTGGTGAGGGTGGCGGTGGTCTGCTGCGACATGACCATCTGGGAAGCGATCTTGCGCCGGAGCGGCGACATTTTCTTGCGCGTGAAACGTTCTTCGCCCGACGTATTGACCGGTTCGGGAGTGACTGTCGTTTTCGAGGTGCGCGGCTTTTCCTGGTCATCGGTCGACGCTGGGTCGGGTTGCGATTGAAGATGAGCCAGCACATCGCCCTTCGTTAGGCGGCCGCCTTTTCCAGTCGCGCCGATGGCGGCGGGATCGAGCTTTTCCTCGGTCGTGAGGCGTTTGACCGCGGGGGACAGGACTTCAGCGTTCGGTGAGCGTTTGGCCGCTGGCTTGGTGGCGATGGGTTTTGAGTCGTTCGAAGAAGCAGCGGTCACTTCGGTCTTCTCCTTCGCCGGCGCGGTCGCTTTGTCATCGATCGTGGCGACAACTTTGCCAATTTTGACCTCCTGGCCTTCGTCCACTTTCGTCTCGAGGAGCCCGGCTTTTTCGGCGGTGATTTCGGTCGAGACCTTGTCGGTCTCGAGCGTGAGCAGTGCTTCGCCCGCCTCGACATATTCGCCCGACTTTTTGTGCCAAACGGAGACGATACCGCTCTCGATCGATTCACCGACCGCCGGGATTTTCACTTCGATGCTCATCGTTCGGTCACTAAAGCCGAAGAGCGTTGCGCCCGCAATCGATCAGACCGTTTCGCCTAACGATTTTCTTGCGACCGCGGTCTGGATGAATTTGCCCCAACTCAGGTTATCGCGGCCGGGGACGTGCTCTTTGGCTTTTCGGATCGCCATTTCCGCGACTGCTTCCACCACCCAGTCGAAGTTGGCCTGGCCGACCGAGGCGATCTCGGCGTCGGGCGCGGGATTGCAGAAATCGATCGCCATCGGGACGCCATCGCGAATCGCGAACTCAACCGTGTTCAGGTCGTAACCGAGATATTGATTTAACGAGAGAACCCCTTGTTCGACTTGTTCGAGGATGTCGCGCGGCGCCTGCCAATCGGTCTGGTAGCGCAAGTGATAGGGATGACGCGGCTCGTAATTCATGACCCGCACATGCCGCTGATCGATCGAGTAACAGCGGAAATACATCTCAAATTGCACTTCCTCCTGCAGCATCATGACGAGCTGCCCGGTCTCGCTGTAGGCGCGGAAAAACTCGTCGGCGTTATGCAGCTTGTAGACGTTTTTCCAACCGCCGCCGGCGAAGGGCTTGAAGAAAGCGGGCCAGCCGACGTAGGCGAAAATAGCTTCCCAATCGAGCGGATACGCGAGGTTGCGGAAGGAGCCATCACTCGTATCGGGCGGAAGGGAGTGAGAGGGAAGCAGGACGGTTTTTGGAACGCCGACCCCAATCTTGGTGGCAAGCCCGTTATTGAAAAACTTCTCATCCGCGCTCCACCAAAACGGATTGTTCACGACCGCACAGCCGGTAAGCGCCTCGTTCTTCAGCCACGCACGATAGAAGGGCACGTCCTGGGAAATACGATCGATCACGACGTCGTAACCGCACGGTTCGCCCTGGATAACCTTGTCGATTCGCACCGGCTCAGCGACGATGTCGTGGCCTCCGGCTTTCTGATTGACCCGTTCAACGAGGGCAGGCGGAAAGCTGTGTTCCTGGCCGTAAAGAATACCGATTTTTTTCATAATGGCGATGGCGTGGAGTCAGTGTGGCATCGGCCCGCGGTAGAGGCAATCGCGAGGTTGCAGGGACAAAGTGGGGGTCCTGGTCGCTTGACCAAAATCCGGACTCACACTTGACTCATCTGTCGGCCCGGAGCCGGAGACGAAGAGAACCGGGCTTGACTAAAAACTGGACTTACGCTTGACTCAAAGAATGGTTTTCAAGCCGATTTACACCATCACCCCGGTTCTGCTGACGCATGTCGAGCAGATCGCCGCCTTGCGCGAACGCATCTTGGCCGCGGCCGTGCAAGTGCCCTGGATTCCGGCCCTGCAGAAAGACACGCGCATCCGCAACGCTCATTCCTCGACCGCGATCGAGGGCAACCCGCTCACTCTCGAGCAGGTGCGGGCGATCGAGGAAGGCCGCGAAGTTCCCGCGACCGGGCCTCGTCCCCGCCGGGAAGTGGCGAACTACTTTGCCGGCCTGCGCTTCGTCGAAAAGAATGCGCGGGTGAGCGTAATTCGCCACCAAGAAGTCCTCAAACTCCATCGCATTATGGCGGGGCAAGTGATGGACCAGGGAGAAGCGGGCAAGTATCGCACCATCCGGGTGCGGGTGGGGGAATACATCGCACCGCCGCCCGATCGGGTGAAGCCGCTCATGAGCGACCTGCTGGCCTGGTGGAACGAAGAGGCGCCCTCCCTTTCTCCGATCGTCAGTGCGGCCATCGTGCATCATCAATTTGAAACGATCCATCCCTTTGCCGATGGAAACGGGCGGGCCGGCCGCATGCTCAGCCTCTGGGAGCTGTATCGGCGCGGGTTCGATAGTCACCATATTTTTTCGATCGACGAATTTTATTGGGATGACCGGCCGCGCTACTACGCGGCTCTGGAAAAAGTCCGACAGGAGAAGGACGATCTCACGAGCTGGCTCGACTACAGCGCCGCCGGTTTGCGCGCGACATTGGAGCGCGTTTGGACCCGGGTGCAGAAGCTGACCGCGCGGGCCGGGAAGACGAAGCTGGTCCTGCGACCGAAACAAGAGCAGTTGCTTCATCTTCTGCGCGAGCACAAGGCGATGACCCCGCGCGAGATCTGGGCCGGGGTGGGCATCTCGAAACAGGGTGCAATCGATTTGCTCCGCCCGCTGATGAAGGCCGGCCTCGTGCGGCGGGTGGGGACGAAAAAGACCGGCCGTTATGTCCTGGCTTGAAGCGTTTGGATTTTACGATCGTCGAGAGTTAATTGGGGCAACATGCCCGGCTGAGCGGGAGGCGTGTAGCAGCGGAGATAACGTTCGTTTCATGCGCGCGGCCGAATAAAGACGACGGCGAGGCGGTTGGCGATGACAATATCTCCTGAAAGAGGTGCAACCTTCGGCGTTTGCACAGACGAATCTCCTCGCCGATAACAACCGGCTTCAATGGACGAAAGGCACACCCTAACCGGCAACATCCAGCAGCATCCGCAGTTCAAGTCGCGCATCCTGCGCAACCGGCGCGACGTGCAGGTTTACCTACCGCCCGGCTACCGGCGCTCCCGGGGACGTCGCTACCCAGTGCTCTACCTGCACGACGGGCAAAATGTCTTCGACGCCGCCACTTCCTTTGCCGGAGTGGAATGGGGCGCGGACGAATCGGCCGAGCGCCTGACGAAGAAACGCCTGATCGAGCCGGTCATCATCGTCGCGGTCGCCAACACCGGCGAGAAACGGATCCATGAATATGCGCCGACCCGCGGCGTGTTTGACCCGACGGCCCCGCGGAAAAAACGCAGTCGCGGCCTGCTGCGAAAGTATGGCCGTTTTCTGCGCGACGAACTCAAGCCATTGATCGATCGCGAATACCGGACGCGTCCAGAAGCGGAGTTCACCGGGCTGGGCGGTGCATCGTTAGGCGGCCTCGCCACTCTTGCCCTCGGTCTCTGGTTTCCACAGACGTTCAGCCGGCTGGCGGTCATGTCGCCCTCGATCTGGTGGGATGATTGTGTGATCTATCGCATCCTCGATAAAGTCGAGGGGAAGCCGGCGCTCAAGATCTGGCTCGATACCGGGACGGAAGAGCCGGGCTGGGAGCGGGCGCGCGATCTGCGGGATCGCCTGGTCGAGCGAGGCTGGCGGCTGGATGACGACCTGCAATATACCGAAGCCCAAGGGGCGAATCACAGTGAGGGCGCGTGGGCGGCGCGCTTCGAGGCGGTGTTGCGTTTTCTCTATCCGCCGCTACCGCCGGGAGAGAAGGAATCACTGCCGAAGCCGCTGGTGCTTGAGACGGCACTTCGTTAGTCTAGGCGCCGTTTTTTGTTTTTGGCTCGGCGAAGTTGCCCAGCTTTCGAAATTTCGCGTAGCGCTCCTTGAGGAGCTCGTCGATCGGCGTTTCCAGAACGCGTTTCAGATTCCGGCGCAACGCCGCGCCGAGATTGGCCGCCGCCAAATCATGGTCGCGATGCGCGCCGCCTTCCGGTTCCGGCACCACTTCGTCGACCACGCCCAGTTTCATCAGGTCGTGAGACGTGAGCTTGAGCGCCTCGGCCGCTTCCGGGGCGTGCTTGCGATCCTTCCACAAAATCGCGGAACAGGCTTCGGGGCTGATGACGGAATAATAGGCGTTCTCGAGAATAAAGACGCGGTCCGCCACGCCGATCCCGAGCGCGCCACCGGAACCGCCTTCGCCGATGACGCAGGCGATGATCGGGACGCGCAGAACCATCATTTCGCGCAGATTCACGGCGATCGCCTCGGCGATATGACGCTCCTCTGAGCCGATGCCGGGATAAGCGCCCGGCGTGTCGATTAATGAAATCACCGGCAGCTGAAATTTTTCCCCGAGCCGCATGATACGGAGCGCCTTGCGATACCCTTCCGGGTAAGCGCAGCCGAAGTTGCGCTTCACGTTTTCCTTGGTGTCGCGGCCCTTTTGCTGCGCAACTACGACGCAGCGTTGCGTTCCGAGCTTGGCCAGCCCGCAGGGCATCGCCTTATCGTCGCCGAAGACGCGATCGCCATGCAATTCAATCCATTCAGTGAAGCAACGCCCGATGTAATCGAGCGCGAAAGGGCGCCGCACATGGCGCGCGATCTGGACCCGCTGCCAGGCAGTCAAGTTGTCGTAAATCTGCCGGCGGGTTTCACGAATCTTCAGCTCCATCGATTCCACTTCCGAGTCGAAATCGATCGAATGCTTGTCGGAATGCGACTTGAGCTCCTGCAGGCGGCGCTGCAATTCGAAGACCGGCTTTTCGAAATCGAGTGGATGCGAATCCATGTGAACGGAAATCTTAAACTGGGAATCGCTGATCTTAAATTACGAATGCGGCCGACGACGCCCGGTTCACTGCACAATCGTGACAGGCGTTTTCGGGTTTACAAGGCTGCTCAACTCCTCCACGTCGCTCGCCCCCATCCCGAGACCCTCGCCCGGCGGCGGAATGTCGAGAATCTGATGAGCGTCGTCCGGTTCGGAATAGATCACATAACCGGCCGCGGCCAGGCGGATCCAGCGTGTGCTGTTGAGGAATTGCGGGCTGGCGAGGCCGACCCGTTTACCGTTTTTCCAGGCCATGATTTCCGCGACACGAGTGGTGGTTTTGGCGGAAGTTTTGGCCGGCATTTTCTCGTCCCGAAGATGATAACGCTTAAAGAAATGATCGCGGTCGAGCAGGTAGAGGAGCTTCGCGTCGCGCCGGATGAGGATGGAAAATTCCGGATGGGAGATGCGTAGTTTCTGCCCGATCCGGAGCATCGTGCCGCTCAGGTTGTTGGTCCGCATAATCAATTCCGGCGTCGATTTGAACTTTCCCGCGACCCGCGTCAGGACGTCGCCGCTGCGCACGGTGTATTCCACTTTTTCCGGCGCCGGATAATCGGAAAGAAGGATATTAATGTTCACGTTGCCGAGCAGATCCTGCGCTTCGCCGACATGCAGGCCGCTCGGGTATTTCTGGATGAACGCAGTCAGCGCGGCGCGCGCCTCCGTCAGCTTGCCTTCGTTCTTCAACTTCTCCGCCGCCTTGAATTCCGGCAGGCTGATATCCGGCGTTGGGACCGGAGTGGCAACCGCCTTGCGCTCCGCCCGCATGATCAGCTCCGGGCGAATGAAGATCTTGTAACTAAAAAGCGCCGCGCCGCCGAAAATCAGCACGGCGAGGAGCAAAGCGAACAACCATTTCATCGAGCAACTGGAGCGCGGTCTCTCGCGGCCGGTTCCGCCGGCGGGGCTGGGGTCGTTAGGCGAGGAACCGCGATGGCCTTAACCTTCGCTCTCCGGCCGGGAGAAAAACCGGTTCCAAAAACGATAGCGCGGACGTTCCGGTTCATTCGTCCAGGTGAATTGACAATCCTGGCAATAGAACTCCTTCGGAAAAATCTTCAGCGCAAAAAGGATTCCGGCCAATGCCGGGGTGAGGAATTTGCGGGTCAACTGCGGATATTCGATCCGCGGCGAATTGCATTGCGGGCAACGGAGCGCGCCGATGTCGGGATCGGCCGCTTCCCATTCCACCAGCAAAGCCTGGGCGCGGGGAAAATCATCCTCCTCGACCATCACCTTGGCGTTGGCCTGCGGCTTCGACATGAAGGCAAAGGTTTGCAGGTTGGCTTCGTTATGCAGGTCGGCCTTGACGCCGGCCTCCCGAAACCTCTCCTTCAATCGTTTCGCTTTCGCCGGCTCGTTGTAGGTCGCGATCGTCACCATAATTTTCCCGCATTCGTTGGGCGTGCCTGATCAAACATCAACTAGTGCGCGAGCGCAAGACTGGCCGGAGGGAACCATCGGTAGAGGACCAGGTAAACCAGCACGCCGGTGACCGAGACGTAGAGCCAGATCGGCATCGTCCACCTTGCGATTCGCCGGTGCTTATCCCAGCGGCGCCGGAAGACTGGGATCAGCGTCATGATGACGAGTGGCAGAGTGACAAACGCAAGCAGGACGTGGGAGATGAGCATCGGGAAATAGAACCACGCGATCAATCCATGATAGCCGGAGGATTTTTCCCCGGCGTGCGCATGATAAACGAGGTAGCCAGTGAGAAAGAGCGAAGAGGAAACCAGCGCCGTGATCATGCAGGCGATGTGCTGCCGCCAAAAGCCGCGCCGGATGAGCCACCAGCCTAACGAAATGAGAACCGTGCTGATGGCATTAAGCGAGGCGTTGACCGCCGGCAGGCCCGAAATCGTCATGCGGGCGAACCATCCGCGCTCCGCTTGAAATCACAACCGCACCTCGTAGGAGTCACCCATGCCGTCGACCGAGTTGAGCGAACCGCCGCGGCCGCGGCTGCATCGCGGACGCGTGCGCCGCCCGGCCCGGGTGCGATTTGCGGTCGCGCTCCTTCGCCTAACGATCGTCTTGGTTCTCGGCGGTTTCGCGGCGGGCGGGTGGTATTTGGCAAAAAAGGGTTTCAGCCGGAATTGGCGCAAGAAGGTGGTCGAAGAGCTGCACAAACGCGGTGTCGAGGCTTCCGTCCGCCGGCTGACGCTCGATCCGTTTCGCGGGTTGATCGCGCGCGATGTCCGGATTTACGATTACAAGAAGCGGGAAAAAACGCTCGCCCTCGTGAGCGAGATCTCGCTCGATATTAATTACGCGGCGCTCTTTCACCATCAGCCCTTTCTCAACGCGCTCGACATCCGCAACGGCGACCTCACCATCCCGCTCCCGCCAGTCGAGGGCCAGGTCTCGAATGCCGAACTGAAGCAGTTCCGCGCGCACGTTTATTTTCCTCCGGAACGGATCGAGGTCAGCCAGGCGGAGGGAGTTTTCTGCGGGGTTCGAATTTCCGCCAGCGGCCAGCTGATCAAGCGCGAAAATTACCGGCCGTCGCCGACCGATTCCGCCGCCGACGCAGCACGCCGCCTGAGCCTCCTGCAGAATCTCGTTACGTTCCTGCAACGCTTCAAATACCCGGCGACCCAGCCGGAGCTGCAGGTGAAATTTTCCGGCGACCTTTCCCGGCTGGAAGATGCGCATGTCGAGGCCACGCTGCGTGGCAGCCGGATCGTGCGCGACGATTATGCGGCACGCGATTTTCATCTCGCGGCGGAATGGAAGGACCATACCTGCACCATTCCGCAGCTCGAATGGAGCGACGCGAGCGGTCACTTTGCCGGCGGCGCGAGCTGGAGCCGGGCGAACGGCCAGGCCAATTTCCAAGCGCGAAGCAGCGTCGCGCTCAAGCCATTGTTAGGCA
>JBPCLI010000146.1:0-31615 GCA_051003415.1 Chthoniobacterales bacterium
GTTGGTTTGCGCCGAGGGGGGGATCGTGGCCGCGCGCGCCGCCAAAGCAGCGGGCACATTGTTCATCCTCAGCTCTCTTTCCAACACCGCGATGGAGCCGGTCCTGGCCGAAGCCGGGAGCCCGCGCTGGTTCCAGCTCTACATTTATAAAGACCGCGCGGTCACGCTCGAGCTGGTCCAGCGGGCCGAGGCGGCGGGTGCGGAAGCGATCGTCCTCACCGTCGACGCCCCCGGCTGGGGCACGCGCGAACGCGACGTCCGCAACCGTTTCGGCCTGCCCGACGGGCTGACCGTGGCCAACCTTTGCCCGTTAGGCAAAGGCGAGATGCCCGCGGTCCAGGGTTCGGGACTGGCCGCCTATGTGCGGGAAAATTTCAAGTCCGACCTCGGGTTCGACGATCTCGACTGGCTCTGCCGCTCGACTCGTCTGCCGGTGGTGGTGAAAGGTGTCTGCCGCGGAGACGACGCCCGCCGGGCCGCCGAGCATGGGGCCAAGGCGGTCGTGGTTTCCAATCATGGCGGGCGCCAACTCGATACCGCACCGGCCACCTGCGAGGCATTGCCGCACGTGGTCGCGGCCGCGGGCGATCTTTGCGAAATTTACGTCGATGGCGGCGTCCGGCGTGGGAGCGATGTCTTGAAAGCAATCGCGCTCGGCGCGCGCGCCGTCCTGGTCGGGCGGCCGGTCTTGTGGGGGTTGTGCGTTAACGGCGAAGAAGGGGCGCGCCAAGTCCTGGAAATTCTGCGCCGCGAACTCGATGAAGCGATGCTCCTCTGCGGCTGCGCGAACCTGCACGAGATCGATTCCGCGCTGCTTCGCCCCTGAAAACCGGCGCGCTGCCGGCGAGGGAAAATGGTGGGCAGGGCTGGATTCGAACCAGCGAAGGCGTAAGCCAGCGGATTTACAGTCCGCCCCGTTTGGCCACTTCGGTACCTACCCGTCGCACCCGGATTGCGAGCGTTTGATATAGGCTGGCTCGCCAGCGGTCGCAACTGTTTTGCCCATGGTAGCGTCGGCGTCGCTTTCTCGCGGTCGCTCCCTGTCCACCACTGCGCTAGATTTATAATAGGACTATGACGCACCAGCCGACTTTGCCGCCCCTTTCAGATCAGGATCGCGAACAATTTTGGCCGCCTCTCGCCTACGCGGAATGGCAGGCCACCGCCGAGACCCTTCACATGTGGACGCAGATCGTCGGAAAAATTCGCCTCGCCCTTACGCCGTGGATCAATCACTCCTGGCACGTCACCCTTTACCTGACTCCACACGGCCTGACGACTTCGCCAATCCCGCACGGTTTTCACACTTTCGAGATCGAGTTTGACTTCATCGGGCACGAACTGCGGATCATGAAAAGCAACGGCGCCTCGCGCGCGCTACCGCTCGCTCCGCAGTCCGTAGCGGCATTTTATCATGCGGTCATGGAGGCGCTCACGGCGCTGGAATTGCCGGTTCGAATCGGTCTTACGCCTAACGAAATCACGGATCCGATTCCGTTCGATCGCGACGAAACCCATCGCGCCTACGATCCGGAATATGGTAACCGCTTCTGGCGCGTGCTCCTGCAATCCGATCGCGTCCTGAAGAAATTTCGCTCTCGCTTCTGCGGCAAATGCAGCCCGGTGCATTTTTTCTGGGGTAGCAACGACCTGGCGGTGACACGCTTTTCGGGCCGGGCGGCGCCGCCACATCCGGGCGGAATTCCGCATTTGCCCGACACCGTGACCCACGAAGCCTACGCGCAGGAGGTGAGCAGCGTCGGCTTCTGGCCGGGCAACGCCGCCAGCCCGACGCCGCTCTATTATTCTTATGCCTATCCGGAACCGCCTGGCTTCGCGGAAGCGAAAGTGCAACCGGCGGCGGCAAGCTATTACGCGCCGCTGCATGAATTCGTCCTGCCCTACGACGCGGTTCGCACGGCCACAGTGCCGGATGATGCGCTCCTCGCTTTCGCGCAGAGCACTTACGACGCCGCCTCGACTTGCGGGAAATGGGACCGGGCCGCCCTCGAAGAAGCGGCACTCAAACCGCCGACCCATCTGCCCTGAACGGGCTCCTCGTTCACCAGCGGCGCGTGACATTTGCATTGTCGGTGCGCCACCAAATCCCTACCTTCGCGCTGCGTGGAAATGGATTCGCGGCTGCATTCACCTCTGGTCTTTTGCTTCGGAGTCCGGTCGCTCCTCCTCGTCCTGCTTGCCTCAGCCGGGTGCGAGAAACCGGCGGCCTCGAGCACTTCGCAGGCGCTCGTGGTGGAGACGCAACCGGCCGAAGCTCTCGCGCAAGCCCGCTTTAACGAGTCGGCGCCAGCGTACATCGCGACCGTGCGCGCCAACGAGGAGACGGACCTGAGTTTCAAAGTGGGCGGGATCATCGAGTTGGCCGGTCCGGAAGCACATCGCGATTGGGAGGAAGGGACCAGGGTCCAGAGCGGCACGGTCTTGGCGCGATTGCAGCAGGGCGATTTCCAGAATGGGCTCGCTTCCGCCAAAGCCGCCGCGAAACTCGCCGCCGCGAGCAACGAACGCCTGCGCAAACTCCTCTCGGACAATGTCGTCTCCAAACAGGAAGTCGACAAAGCAGCGGCCGATACCCAGACGGCCGAGGCGCAGCTGCGCCAGGCGGAACAGAATCTGCGCGACTCCGAACTGCGCGCGCCCTGGGATGGAGTGGTGCTCGCGCGCTATGCGAACTCGGGCGAAACCGTCGGCTCCGGCAAACCCGTCCTGCGCTTTGGCGACATGAGCACGATGTCCGTCGAACTCGGAGTTCCGGACCGGTTGGTCGGGTTGTTCAAAGTCGGCAACCAGATCGCGGTCGACATCTCGGCCTTGTCGGGTCGGCCGCCGTTCCAAGGGAAAATCTCCGAGGTCGGCGTGGCCGCGAGCAACGCCGGGCGGCTTTACCGGGTGGTGATCAAGGTGCCAAACCCGGACGGCATCATCAAATCAGGCATGACCGCAACGGTGCGGGCGGGCGGGAATTCGGCGCCGGCCGCGAACCACGTGGTCGTGCCCTTGTCGGCCTTGATCGCGCCGCCTTTGCCAGCGTCGCGGGGTGAGAAGGCGCCAGAGCAGCTGGCCGTGTTTGTGGTGAAAGATGGAAAAGCGTCGCTCCGCCTGGTGAAGACCGACGATATCATCGCGAGTTCGATCATTGTGACCGACGGGCTGAAGCCGGGCGAAGAAGTGGTGACCCGCGGCGCGAGCCAGCTCTACGACGGAGCGCCAGTCACGGTCCGTTAAAGATCGCCGCTCGGAATGTCGCATCCATCCGCAGGCGAAGTAAAAAAAGGTGGAATTGCCGAGTATTGCGTCGCGCATCGCGGCGTGGCTTGGGCGGCGTTGGTCACGGTCCTTATCTGGGGCGCGGTTTCTTTCACGAAACTCGGCCAGCAGGAGGATCCGGTCATTCCGCAGCGGACTGGGTTGCTCATCACGGTTTTTCCCGGCGCGACCGCGGCCAAGGTCGAGGAACTGGTGACTAAAGAAATCGAGTGCACCGTTTCGGAAGCGGATTCGGTTGAAGAGATCAGCTCGCAATCGCGGCCCGGGCTTTCCACTTTGCTGATCAGACTCCGGCCGGGCTCCTCCTACACCTACATCGGTCTGGAATGGGAAAAACTACGCGCCAAGCTGCGCGACCTCCGCCTGCCGCAAGGTTGTCAGCCGCCGATCCTGTCCTCCGATTTCGGGACCACGATCACGGTACTTCTGGGCATCACGAGCCCGCCGGCAAGCGAAGCGGAATGCAGCGCGCGCGCCAACCTGATCCGCACCCAACTGCAGGAAATGCGCGAAGGAAAACCAAGCGCAAATCGCGCCGCGGTGGTGACGTTTTTCCCGGCCGGTGTGGCGCAAAGCTACCGCAGGCTGATAGGGCGGCGCTTCGAAACGGCTCTCGCTGCCACCCGCCTGGCAACCGATGTCCAGATCCGGCAGGGACATTCCTTCATAATGGCCGACTTCGCCACCTCCGCGCCCCGGCAAAAAATCCAGCAATTCATCACTGAGTTCGGCCGCTCGATCGCGGGGACGGACCGGGAAAATCATCCTGATTTCAGCGCGCCGATCGTGCTCTTGGGCGATGAAGATCCGCTCGCGCAGGTGAGAGGGACCGCGCCACCGCGCTACAGCTATCGGGCGTTGCAGGACGCGGCGAAGGACTTGGAAGACGAGCTTAAGCAGACGGAAAGTGTCGGCAAAGTTACCCGCATCGGAATCGTGCCGGAGACGGTTTACCTGCTCTACTCATCGGCGGCAGCGGCTGGCTACGGACTCGCGCCGGAGGCGATCGCAAAAGCAATCGCGGAGCGCAACGCCATCATTCCCGGCGGAACACTGCGGGCGGAGGGACAAAATTTTACCGTCCAGCTCTCCGGTGAATTCTCCACCGAGGATGAAATCCTCGGCGCGGTCGTCGGTCTTGGCAAAGCCGGAGCACCCGTCTACTTGCGCGATCTATTTGAAGTGCGGCGGATGTACGAGACGCCGATTCCGTTCAAGGTGGACGTCTTCGAACGAGCGAAGGCGGGCGCTCCCTTACAGGAACATCGGGCCGTGATGCTGGCCGTGGAAATGAAGCCGGGAACCATCATCGGCCATTTCAATGAGGAGGTGCAAAAGGTCGAGGCCAGCCTGACCGAGCGGTTGCCGGAGGGGATGGAGATCCAGAGACTCTCGGATCAACCGGCGGCCGTAAAGCATCGCCTCCATCATTTCACTCGCTCATTCGTGGAGGCGATCGCGATTGTCATCCTGGTCGCGCTGTTGCTCATGGAATGGCGCTCAGCCCTGGTCGTCACGGCGGCGATTCCACTCACCGTCGCCATGACTCTCGGCGGGATGCACATCTTTGGACTGCAGTTACACCAAATCTCGATTGCCTCTCTCATCATCGCTCTTGGAATGCTGGTCGACGACCCGGTCGTCGCCTCCGATGCGATCAATCGTGAGTTGCATCACGGCGAGCCGCGCGCTCGAGCGGCATGGTTAGGCCCCTTCCGCATGCGCCGCGCGATCCTCTACGGGACGGTGATCAACATCGTTGCTTTCCTTCCCTTGATGTTACTCCCTGGTGACACCGGCTCCTTTGTCTTCAGCCTCCCGGCGGTCGTCACGATGGCGTTAATCGCGTCGCGTATTGTCTCGATGACGTTTGTTCCCCTCCTCGGCTACTACTTGCTCCGCGGCCAGAAAGGTCTCGAGGAAGGCGGCGAGGTCCGGCGTTTCTTTTTGTTTGGTTGGATCGATCGAGTCCTGCGATTCGTCCTGCCTTTTTATAAAGGCGGCCTGCAAGGCGCGCTCCGCTGGCCCTGGCTCGTCATCGGCCTGACCTACACGATCCTCTTCCTCAGCTTTGGTCTCACGAAGTATTTCGGCACCCAGTTTTTCCCGCCGGCGGAACGTAACCAGATGCTGATTGATCTCGAGCTCCCTGCCACCGCTTCCCTCACCAGCACCCGCCAGACGGCTAACGAAGTGATGGCTGTTCTGAAACAACATTCCGAGATTGTCAGCACCGCGGTTTTTACCGGCGGCACCACTCCGCGCTTTTATTACAACGTGGAGCCAAAAGCGCCGGCCAATAACCTGGCGCAGATCCTGGTCAACACCCGGACTCAGGACGATGTCCCGCCGTTGCTCGTGACGCTGCGACGCGAACTGGACGCGCGCATCGTCGGCGCACGCTGCATCGTGAAACAACTCGAACAAGGCCCGCCGATCGGCGCGTCCATCCAGGTGCGCTTGAGCGGACCTGATCTCGATCAACTCCGGCGCTTGGCTGACCAGGCCGGTGCCGCGGTGCGCGATGCCGGCGGCTATCATGTCTCCGACGATCTCGGTTATCGCACGCCCAACCTTTCGATTGATATCGATCAGGACCGCGCCAACTCACTCGGAATTACCAACCAACAGATCGGTCAGATTTCGCAGGCCGCATTTGGCGGAATCCGCATCACCGAGTTGCGAGAAGGCGATCATATCATCCCGGTCGTCATACGGCTGCGGGTGGAAGAACGAAACGAAGCGGATAAAATCAGAGCTCTCTATATTCACAGCCCGAACAATCCGCCGGTGCCATTTGCGAGCTTCGCTAAGATTAAGATTGAACCCTCCTACGCGCTCATCCCGCATTATAACCAGCTGCGGACCGTGACCGTGAACTCCTACGCCCCCGCGGGTGAGTTATCCTCCGAGATCGTCGCCCGGGCCCGACCGGCTCTCGACACCATCAAACTGCCGCCCGGTTACCACCTGGAGATCGCGGGTGAAGACAAAGAGCTAAAGAAAGGGGAAACAGACATGGGGAATGTCATGCTCGTTTCCCTTGCCCTGATTGCTCTGGCTTTAATTCTGCAGTTCCATTCAGTCTCCAAATCGGTCGTCGTGCTCCTCACCGTGCCACTTGGGCTGATCGGAGCTTTCCTCGGGCTGGCCCTGACTTACTCGCCGCTTGGTTTCATGGCGCTGCTTGGCATCGTTAGTCTGGCAGGCGTTATCGTTAGTCACATTATCGTCTTAAGCGACTTCATCGAGGAAGCACGCGCCGTCGGGATGCCCTTGGAAGAGGCGCTCGTCCGCTCGGGCCTGGCGCGATTGCGCGCGGTCCTGGTCACGGTCCTGGCCACTGTCGGAGGCTTACTCCCCCTCTTTTACGCCGGTGGCGCCCTCTGGCATCCGCTCACCGCGGTTCATATCTTCGGACTCCTTCTCGCGACCCTCCTGACCCTGGTCCTTCTGCCGGTGCTTTACTCCGTCTTTTGCGCCCGCTTGAAATGGATCAAGTAAGGCCAGCGAGACCGCCCTGCGCAATTTTTGCCCGCGCGTGCTGGTAGCCGCGGTCGACAATTTTCTCAAAGGACTTCCATTCCAACATGCCGAAGCCAGCCACGTCCGGTTGGAAAAGCACATCGACGTCGCCAATGACCTGCGCCGTTTTCTGCTGACTGTTCAGAGTGCTTGCAGCCATCAGCATGGCGACGAGTGAGGGCACATCATAGCGCCGCCGAGCGCGCGGTTTGAGCCGGTCGATCAGCAGCGCCCAGCTACTCGGCAGTTGGTCGAATTTCACTTGCGGCTCTTTCCCTAGGGAACGCAACTCGACGGCCATGACCGTGCCAACGCCACTCCGGGCCATCAGGTCCACCGGCAGATTGTTGAAAACGCCGCCGTCCATCAGCAGGTCTCCCTCATAAACGACCGGAGGGAAAACTCCCGGGATCGCCATGCTGGCGAGCAGAGCGCGTTTGAGATCGCCCCGCGTGTGCACCACCTCGCGGGCCTGCGTGTAACTGCTGCTCACGCAAAAGAAGGGGAGCCATAACTCCTCGATGCACATGCCGGATGTTTTCTTTTCCAAAATGCGATCGAGCTTCCGTCCGGTCAGGATGGAGAGCAGGGGCACAAAACTGAAATCGCTCGTTGGGTTGGCGGCGAATTCACGCTGGTTTTCGTCATAGACCTTTTCCCAACTCCAATCCGCTGCCATGCTCGCTCCGAGCACCGAGCCGATGCTCGTCCCGCCAAAGGCATCGATCGGCACGCCCGCCTCCTGGAGTGCGCGAAAAACCCCGAGGTGCGCCAATCCCCTCGCCCCGCCACCTGCCAAGACCAGTCCGACCGCGCGTCCGCTCAGAAATCGCGCCAGCCGCGCGAGGTGATCCTTCCGTCCGGAACGGAGATGGAAGTGACGATAGACCTTTGGCCGCAGCGCCAAAAAGCGGGGCGTCCCACTCGCCCAAATGGCATCGGCGGGATGCAACAGGACCAACGTTTGCCGTGCGGAAGTGAGCGGATGCTCACCGTTGAGATTGATCTGCTCGACCTCCGACAGATCCGGCGGAGCCGCGGCGTCGCCAAGCAGAAGCACCTCGTCCGATTGCCGCAGGCAACGCAGCGTCCACGGCGTCAAAGTCGCGTCCGCCTGATACAAGACTAACGAATACTTGTCCTCCATCTCATCGAGATACCGGAGCAGCCAACGATGCCCTTCTTGATCCGCTTCCGTCACTTGGGCCGCGCCGGATCGGCCCGCCGCCTGATCGATCAATTCGCTGGTGAGATGCAGGGCTGGTTGATTCTGCGCCTCGAGCTCGGCTTGGAGATCCGCCAGCAGCGGTCCCGATTTCAGGCCCGGACTGATCGGCAGGACGCAAAGGTTGACCACATTGTGAGTCGGCTTCTGCGAGGCATTACGTTTTTGCAGCCGCTCGATAACCACCCGGCCGATGGTCAGGGAGAGGGCGGGACAGGCTTCCACCATCTTCTGGAAAGTGCCCAGCTCGATCCGTGCGAGCAGACTGTCGCGCAACGCCACGACCGTCGCCCGGCGAGGCTCCAGCGTGAGGGCGCCCATCTCGCCTACACTTTCTCCCCGGCCGATCTCCCCGACAACGCGCGACTGACCATCCTCTCCCATGATGCTCGCCTGGAACCGGCCGCTCACGACCACGCAAATCGAATCGGTCGGCTCGCCTTCACGAAACAAAACCTCGCCGCCCGCGAGCTCCACCCATTCCCAGGCGACATGCGGCCGAATGATTTCGAGGGCCGCGTCGTCCAGTTGACCTAACAAACCCGGGACGGCCTGACGAAGAATGTCGAGTTGAACATCGTTATCCTCGGGAAACATCGGTTGGAGCGCAGAGTCGATCTCCCGTCATTGTCCCAAGAGCACGCCGAAGAGGCCAGCGAAATCGACCGCGGAAGCCGGTCCCAACCTCAAATCCAGCCAGCTACGACCCGCGCGCCGCTGCGAGCCAGCGCTGCACGACAGCAAATTCCGTATTCGAGAGGCCGTGACCGGCGTCGAAGAATCGCGCCGTCACGTCGGCGCCCGCCTCCCGGAGGAGGGCGGCGAGGCGTTCCGTCTCGGCCGGTAGAATTAATGTGTCCTGCTTCCCGCCGCCGATCCAAACCCGAAGACCGGAAAGATCGGGCAGCTTTTCCGGCTGCAAAGGCACCATCGCGCGAAACAAAACCGCGGTTCGCAAAATCCCCGCGCGACGCAGGAGAACGCTGGCCGCGATATTCGCGCCGTTGGAATAACCGACCGCGACGATTTTCTCGGGCACCAATTGATAGTGCGAGGCCGCGGCAACGATGAATTCCGCCAGATCGTCGGTCCGTTTTTTCAAATCCTCCACATCGAAAACGCCTTCGGAAAGGCGGCGGAAGAAGCGCAGAGAGCCGTTCTCCGAGACCGGGCCGCGCGGGCTAAGCAAAGCCGCCTCCGGATCGAGTTCCCGTCCAAGAGGAACGAGGTCGTTTTCATCGCCGCCCGTGCCATGGAGGAGGAGCAATGTCCGTCCGGACGAACCGGGAACGAACTGATGAACGAAACCCAGATCCTCCGTCATTTCGCCGCAAAAAAATCGGAGATCGCATCGACCACGGTCTGCTGCATTTCGCGCGTCAGCTCCGGATAAATCGGCAGGGCGAGTGTTTCCTGCGCCGCCTTCTCCGTCTCCGGCAAGTCGCCCGCGTGGTAGCCGAGATCAGCGAAACATTTCTGCTCGTGCAGACCGAGCGGATAATAAATGGCCGAACCGACGCCGCAGGCCGTGAGATGCTTTTGCAGTTCGTCCCGGCGCGGAGTGCGAATGACGTATTGATGATAGATGTGGTGATTGGTCAGGCCGCGGTCGCGATAGGGCTCGGCCGGGAGCGTGATTTCATTCGTTAGGCCGCGCGCCGTGAATTTCTCCCGATACACATCCGCCACCGCTCGGCGCGCGGCCGACCAGCCGTTGAGGTGCGGGAGCTTGATCCGGAGGATCGCGGCTTGGATGGCATCGATCCGGAAATTGCCCCCGATAACGTGATGAAAATAGCGCGGATCCATCCCGTGCTGGCGAAAAATCCGGAGGCGTGCCGCCAGTTCGTCGTCGTCGCAGATTACCGCCCCGGCGTCGCCCGCCGCACCGAGATTCTTCGAAGGATAAAAACTGAGCGATCCGACCGCGCTCATCGTGCCCGCCTGACGGGTGCGGCCATCGCGCGCCGGATACTCCGCCCCAATTGCCTGGGCGGCGTCTTCGATCACCGGCAGGGAGAAGCGGGCGGCGATTTCGTTGATCGCATTCATCTCGCAGCAGAGGCCGAAGAGATGGACTGGGATGATTGCCCTAACGACGCGACCGTGGAAGTCGATCAAAGCCCCTGCCGCATCGCGCCGGCATTCGTTTTCCAGGAAATTGGCGATCGCGCCGGGCGAGATATTGAAGGTTGCCGGATCGATATCGACAAAAATCGGGGTCGCGCCGAGGCGGGCGACGCAGCCGGCGGTGGCAAAAAAAGTGTAGGCGGTGGTAACGACAGCGTCGTTAGGGCCGATTCCCATCGCCATGAGAATGTCGAGCAGGGCATCGGTCCCGGAGGAAACGCCGATGGCATGTTTGACTCCGGAGTAGGCGGCGAGGGCGCGCTCAAATTCATCCACCTTCGGGCCGAGAATAAAGCTCTGCGTGCGCAGAATTTCATCCAGTTCCTGGCGGATGGGCTCGGCCAGGAGCCGGTATTGTTCGCTCAGATCGAGCAAGGGCACGCGCATGGCCTACCGAAGCATGGCTGGCACGCTCTGGCGAGTTTCCGTCGCTCCGCCGACCACCCTGGCGAAAGGCCGAAATGGTTGTGTTCCAGTCGTTGACCGCAGAGAATCAATCAGTTAACCTCGGCGCGTGGGTCTCATCCGCACGCTTTTTTGGTTCGCGCTCTTTGTGTTTTTCACATTCTGTTTTGTCGTGCTTTTTGAGTATGGCCCCAGTGACTTCGTTCCCGGTTTCCAGAAGGAGGGACAGCGAGTCACCAACTTCGTCCAGGAAACCATTCATCCGGCGAAGAAAAAAGCGGACGACGTAAAGCCCTGACGAATCGTCGTCAGGCGACGAATTCGAGCTCGGGCGCCGCCGGCACATAGCCGCGCTCGCTGCCTTCGCGCAGAAATTCGCGGATCGCCTGGCGCCCGCTTTCGCCGTAATCGCGCGTGTAATCATTCACATACATTCCGATGAATTGGCCCGCCAGAGCCGCGTTCATGTCGCGCGCGTAGGGCAGCGAATGGCGCACGGCCGCTTCGCGATGGGCCAGTCCGTAGTCAATGCTCTGGCGAATGATCTCGGAAAGATCGCGTTGGACCTCAAAGGTGAGACCCTTACGCAGGACATTCCCGCCTAACGGCAGCGGAAGACTCGTCCTGTTTTTCCACCACTCGCCGAGATCGAGCAGTTTCCGGAAGCCGGCGCTTGCGTAAGTGAGCTGGCCCTCGTGGATAATAAGGCCAACCGCCGCGCGTCCTGATTTCACCGCGTCGAAAATCTGATCAAAAGGCACCACGACATGCTCGAATTCGCCGAGGTAAAGCTGAAGCGCGAGATAAGCGCTCGTCATTTTGCCGGGGACCGCGATCAGCCGCCCGCGAAGCCATTCCTGCAACTCGTTAGGCGAGGCGGCCGTCGGCGCGTCCGCGTCGGTCGCGACCAGCATCGGGCCGTAGCCATCGCCCATGCTCGCGCCGCAGGAGAGGAGCGCATAACGATCGCTCACGTAAGCGTAGGCGTGGATGGAGATGGCCGAGATATCGAGTTCGGCGCGCATGGCGCGTTCGTTCAGCGTCTGAATGTCTTCGAGGCGGTGCTCAAATTCATAACCGCGCAGGTCGATCTTGTGCTCGGCCATGGCGTAAAACATAAAGGCGTCATCCGGATCCGGTGAATGCCCCAACGTGAATACGCGCGCGCTTTGCAATGACATGGCGACGAGGCTAAACGGAGGCACTGGGCCGCGCAACGGGCGGCCGGACGCACAGACCAGCTTTGCGTCTCTCGCGTGGTCGGGTTAAGCGTTCCCTTCGTGCACCCATTCGCCACCAGCCAACAGCTCGCCTGCCCGGATTGCGACGCGCTTTTTGAACTTCCCGCCCTCGAGGTGGGGGAGAAGGCGATCTGCCCACGCTGCGTCGCCACCTTGCAGATCCACCAGCGCAATTCCCTCCACCGCACCGCCGCCTTCGCCATGGCCGCTGGAGTCCTTTTCCTAGTCGCGAATAGTTTTCCTTTCCTCACGTTACGGGCCGGTTTTCGTGAAAGTGAGATGCATCTCTGGCAAAGCGCGGTCGGCCTGGAGGAGGCTGGCTCGCCCTACCTCGCGGGCGCGATTTCGCTTTTCATCGAGCTTGCGCCGGCACTCCTTATCGGCGGCTTGCTTTATCTTGTCCTGCCTCTGCTCTGGAATCGGCGCGGGCCGGGTGCGATCACAATTTGCCGCGCGGTCGTCTGGGCGCGGCGCTGGAACATGGTAGAGGTTTTTCTGGTCGGGGTGCTCGTTAGTCTGCTCAAGCTCGGCAAGCTGGCTTCACTGACCGTCGGCACTTCCTTCTGGGCTTTCATCGCTCTGATTTTTTGCCTGACCGCGGCCCTGGCTTCGATTCATCCGCGGGAATTGTGGGCGCGCCTGGAGACAGCAAAGTGATGAACGCCTTTGCCCCGCGTTCGGCCGCCGCCCGCGGGTTGGCGCTGTGTGATATCTGCGAACTGGTCACGCCGGTGAGGGAGGGTCATTGCCCGAGGTGTGGCGGCCCTCTTCATCTCCGTCAAAATCACAGCCTGCAACGGACCTGGGCCCTAACGATCGCGGCCACGCTTCTCTATTTTCCCGCCAACCTGCTCCCAATCCTGCGGGTGGATTCGATCACCGGCGACTCTGCCAGCACGATCCTGGGCGGCGTTGTGCAATTCTGGCAACAGGCTGACTACCCGGTCGCGATTATTATTTTTACGGCCAGCGTCATGATCCCGATCCTGAAAATCATTTCGATCGTCGCGCTCTGTTTTGCGGCGCGCTCCGGCAACCGCCCGCGGCGAATGACCAAACTTTATCGCGTCACGGAGTTCATCGGGCGCTGGTCGATGGTGGATGTTTTTGTCGTGGCCATCCTGGTCGCGGTCGTGCAGCTTGGCTCGACCATCTCGATTCATCCCGGCGCGGCCGCCCTTTCATTTGCAGGAGTCGTGGTGCTGACGATGCTGGCGGCGATGAGTTTCGACCCGCGCCTGATCTGGGACGCCGCCGCCCATCGGAACGCAAGGCAATCATGACTAACGACCCACCGGCCAGTAACGACATCCCGGAAAAACCGATCGTGAAACGGAACCGGAGTTTCTCTCCGATCTGGATCATCCCGGTTGTGGCCGCCCTCCTCGGACTGTGGCTGGCGTTTAAATATTTCTCCACTCTGGGGCCTGCGATCACGGTCCGCTTTGAAACCGCGGAAGGTATCGTGGAGGGAAAGACCCCGGTCCTCTGCAAGAGCGTCAGCATCGGCACGGTCGATAAAGTTCGCCTAACGAAAGACCTGAAGGGCGTTATCGTCACGATGCAGATGACGAGCGAGGCGACCGATCTGCTGACTAAGGATACACAAATCTGGGTGGTGCGGCCGCGCTACGGGGGAGCGGCCGGCATCTCGGGTTTGAGCACGATTGTTTCCGGAAGCTACATCGAGCTTGAGCCGGGTCTCTCCGATGAGGAGCGGCGAGAATTTATTGGGTTGGAAAATCCCCCGGTGACGCCAAAAGGCGTGCCCGGTTTGCACATCACTCTCTTTACCGATGAAGCCGGCAGCATCGGACCGGGGGCCCCGATTCTCTATAAAGGATTGAGCGCGGGTAAAATCGAGACCCGAATTTTTCATTCGGAGAACGGCAAGGTCGAATTCAGCGCTTTTATTTCAAAGGAATTCGCCTCGCTCGTGCGCAAAAATACAAAGTTTTGGAACGCGAGCGGGATTGACGTTTCGCTCGCCGCAGATGGGCTGCAACTCCATACCGGTTCTCTCGAAACGCTGATTCTCGGTGGCATTACATTCGATCAACCAACCGGCGCCGCGACCAGCGACGCGCCGGCGGTGGCAGATGGCGCGACCTTCCTGCTTTACGACAGCCTGGCGGACACAAAGAAATTCGAGATGCCGAGCAGCCTGCCCTACCTCCTGCTCTTTACTGACAGCGTTCGCGGTTTGAGCGACGACGCTCCGGTCGACTTCCGGGGCGTGCGGATCGGGACGGTGATCGGCGTTTCCTTCAAATATTTGCCTAACGATCCGGAGCGCCGCGTTCCGGTTTTGATCCAGATCGATCCCGGCCTCATCACCAACCTGTCCACGGAAAGCACCGAACCGGCCGAGAATTTCGTCGACCAGGCGGTTGCCAACGGACTGCGAGCGAGCCTCAAGACCGGCAATTACCTCACCGGTCAAATGTACGTCGATCTCGATTTCGACAAGAGCGCGGCATCCGCCAGCGTGACCGAAATGGCCGGCTATCGCGTCCTTCCGACCGCCGGCTCGAGCCTCTCCGGAATGCTCGACAAGGCTTCCGCCCTGCTCGACAAGTTGCAGACGCTGCCGCTCGAAGCCACGATCAAGGAGGCGACCGAAACGCTGGCCACGATCAAATCCACTGTGGCGGGGCTCGACAAAACAGTTAACGGCTACGGCGAGAATGGACCGCTCTACCAAAAGCTGAACGAAACCCTGCAGCAGCTCGATGACACTCTCCGCTCCATTCGCGAGCTCTCCGGCACGATCGAACGCAAGCCCAATTCGCTCATCTTTGGCAAACCCGGCAAGGTCGCCCCGCCCAGGGGCTCTTCGCCACCCTAACGAATCTTCCTGATGCGAAAACAACTTCGTTTTATTTTCGGCGGCGCGCTCCTCGGCCTGCTCACGGCCTGCGGCGGAGGAGCCGGCGCCAACTATTATCGACTCGACGCCACCGCGCCCGCGCTCGCCGGCAGCGGCGGCTCGGGGCTGAGCGTCGCGGTTGGCCCGGTCTCCCTGCCGACTTATCTCGACCGGGCGGAGGTTGTCTTTGCCACCGGGCCTAACGAATTTCAAGTCCCGGCCGACGCGCTCTGGATCGGCTCCCTGCGGGACAACATCAGCCGCACGGTCGCGGCCGACCTCGGCCGGCTGCTCGGTTCCGGCAACGTGCGGAGTGGATCCGAGCCGCGCTTCAACCCACGCTATCGGGTGGCGCTCGATATTCGACGTTTCCACGGCATCAGCGGCCAGGAGGCCATTCTTGACCTGAGCTGGAGCATTCAAGGCGGCAGCGGAGAGATCCTCTCCCGACACAGCGCCGTCTTTCGCGAAAAGATCTTGGGCGATGGCTACGGTCCGCTCGTCACGGCCCAGAGCCGCCTCCTCGAGCAATGCGCCGCTGCCATCGCCGCGTCGCTCCGCCGCTAACCGCACGCGAAACCCCGTTTGCGTTGCGCGACGCGCTCCGATAACCTGAGCCCGCAATGGCAAAATCCGGTCTCGGCAAAGGTCTCGGCGCTCTCATCAACGCCTCCCCTTCCCTGCGTTCACCCGAATCGGAAAGTGGCGAGCGCGTTCAGCAGATCAGCCTGACGAGCATCGTCCCCAGCCCGCTTCAGCCGCGCCGGGAATTTGCCCGCGAAGCGCTCGAGGAGCTGATAGATTCCATCCGCCAACGCGGCATCATCCAGCCACTTATCGTTAGGCCGGTAAACCATCAGTTTGAGCTCATCGCCGGGGAACGCCGCTGGCGCGCGGCCAAGGAAGCCGGCCTGACTGAGGCGCCAGCGATCGTTCGGCAGGCGACCGACCTGGAGGTCCTCGAGCTGGCGCTGATCGAAAACCTGCAGCGGGCCGATCTCAACCCGATCGAGGAAGCGCAGGCCTACGCGCGGCTGGCGAATGAATTTGGCATGCGCCAGGAAGACATAGCTGAGAAAGTCGGAAAGAGTCGGGCCTCGGTCGCGAATGCGATGCGCCTGCTCGATCTCGACCCGCAGGTCCAGACCTGGGTCGTGCAGGATTTGCTCTCCGTCGGGCACGCCAAGGTGCTACTCGGATTGAAGGCGCACGACGAACAGCGCTTGTTGGCCGAGAAAATTTTGCGTCAAAGCTCAACCGTGCGCACCACCGAACGAATGGTCGCGCGCCAGCTCGGCAAGCACGGCGGCACAAGGCGGCTGAAACGCGCCGCAGCGGAAAATTCCGCCGCCGTGAGCGACCTGGAAAACCGGCTGCAACAGTATCTCGCGACCCACGTCACCATTCAGCACGGAGAAAAACGGGGCCGAATCGAGATCGAGTATTACGGCGCGGACGATCTCGAGCGGGTCGTGACGCGGCTCGGACTGCCGCCCGATGCCTAACAAAAAGAAGCGGCCCAGTCGCCACCTCAGCCGCGTCTCGGCGCAAAAAACGCCCCCTCCATCCGATTGGCAGCGCTCCGGCGGCTTCGCCCTCCTCGTTGCCGCGCTCCTTTTCGTTGGTCTGTTTCTCCTCCTTCGCCCGAGCGCTCCGCACTACGGCGAGCCGTGGAAGGAATTTTCCGGCGCGAACGCCCTACAGCACGTGCAGGTCCTAGTCGGGCTCGGACCGCGCCCGGCGGAATCGGAGGCGATCAAGAAATCGCGGGACTACATCCACGCCCAATTGGAGGCGAACGGCTGGCAGCTTATCGATCAACCGTTCGCCGAGCACACCCCGCGCGGCACGGTACAATTTGTGAACGTGATTGCGCGCCGTCCTGATCAGCCGGAAAACGAAAAGCTCTTTTTCGTCGGTTCGCATTACGACACAAAAACTTTCGACTCGATCCAGTTCGTCGGCGCAAATGATGGCGGCTCGAGCAGCGGCGCGTTGATCGAGCTGGGCCGCGTCCTCAATCTCCATCCCGATCTGGCGCGGCGAATCGAGCTGATCTTTTTCGACGGGGAAGAAGCCTACGAACACTTTACGAAAACCGACGGACTCTACGGCAGCCGCTTCTTTGCCGAGAAGGCCCGGAAAGCGAAACGCGTCTCGCACTACGAAGGCGGAATCGTCTGGGACATGATCGGCGATCGCGACCTCACGATCACGCTGCCGCCCGATTCGCCAGCCAAACTGGCCCAGGGAATTTTCGTCGCGGCCGACGCGCTGAAGGTTCGCGAACATTTCACTTACCTGAATAACGAGATGATCGACGATCACACGCCCTTCAACGAAGTCGGTATCCCGACAATCGACCTGATCGATTTTGATTATCCGCCCTGGCACACGGCCGGCGACACGATGGACAAGTTGAGCGCGGAAAGCCTGCAAACCGTCGGCCAGGTGACCCTTTATTTTCTGGCCAAGCGCGCCTTCCAATGAGGCGAGCTTCCGTCTGGATTCTGCTGGCTCTCGCCCTCGGAATTGGGA
The DNA here is from genome assembly GCA_051003415.1 of Chthoniobacterales bacterium. Lineage (GTDB taxonomy): Bacteria > Verrucomicrobiota > Verrucomicrobiia > Chthoniobacterales > UBA10450 > Palsa-1392. The sequence continues at coordinate 17,222 of JBPCLI010000146.1, forward strand.
CGGGAGAATTTCTGACGCACTCCTTCTCCGTGCGTCGCTGGATTGGATATTTCGTTAGGCGCGGCGAACTGCAAGCGCTCGTTGGGCAGAGCGGAATCTACGACGACGATGTGGACCGCGCCTGGCGGGCCGAACTTTTCGGCAACGGAACAGAGGCGCGCGAGATCGAACCGGCCGTGGCGGCCGAGCAAAAACGCGGCGTTCTCCAGCGATTGATCCAGGAGGAAAAGGTCACCGCCACAGCAGCCGATGAATCGGTGAACCCGGCCTCGATCGAGCGCGAGACGCAACTACTCCGCGATCAATTTCGCGATGAAAAGACCTGGCTAAATTCGCTGGCAAACGCTGGCCTGACCACGGCCAGCCTAAAGCGCAAGGTGAGGACCGACCTGCGCGATCGCACCTGGCTGGAAAAGCAAATCGCGGGACAAACTCAGCCTAACGACTCGGACGTGCAGCGCTACTTCGCCGAGCACCAGTCCGAGTTCCAGGAACCGTTCCGGCTGCGGGCGAGTCACCTCTTCCTCGCGGCGCCCGAAGGTTATCCCGACGAGGTGATCAACGCGAAGCGCGCCTTGATCGAACAACTCGCCCAGCGTCTCGCAAACGCCGAATCGTTCCCGGGCCTGGTCGCGGAGTTTTCCGAGGACGAAGCGACGAAAAAACGCGAGGGCGATCTCGGCTACTTTAGCGAAACACGAATGTTGCCGGCGGTTTTTACGGCAGCGAAAGGACTCCAGCCCGGTCAAGTCAGCGCTCCCGTTCGCAGCCGACTCGGCTTTCATATTCTTCGTCTCACGGAAGCGCGGCCGGCGCGCCAAATGAGCCTGGAAGAAGCACGCCCGGAGATAATGGCGTTGCTCGAAAATCAAAAGCGCGCCACGGCGGTTGCGTCTCTTTTCGCGTCGGAACAAGCACGGTGAGCCAAGTCGCCCGGCGCAATTCTTGATTGCGGCGCGGCGGAAACGATCTCAGCTTTCACCACTCCCGCCTCGGCCGGAACAAATATGGCACGCTCGAAAAACAAAAACGTTGGCCTGATCGGTCTTGGAATCATCGGGTCGCGCGTAGCCGCCGCGCTGCGCGACCAAGGTTTCCAGGTCTTCGTCTGGAACCGCACTCCACGGCTGGAACAAAACTTTCTCGGTTCCCCGGTCGAGGTCGCCGAGCTTTGCGACGTCATCCAAATCTTTGTCGCAGACGACGAGGCGCTGCTTGAGACCGTCAAACAACTCCTGCCCGGATTGACCGCGAAACATGTCGTGACGGCACACTGCACGGTCGCGCCAGAAAGCATGCGGGCGGCGGCCGAGATCGTGGAAGGCTGCGGCGCGCGCTTTCTCGAAGCACCTTTTACCGGAAGCAAAGTGGCGGCCGGAAATGGCCAGCTGGTTTATTACATCGGCGGTGATGAAGCGACCTTGAAAGAGGTGCGCCCGGTCCTGGAAGGGAGCAGCAAGGAGATCATCATGATCGGAAAAATCGGCGACGCCAGCGTGATGAAAGTCGCGACCAATATTGTGACCGCGGCGACCGCGCAGATCGCGGCCGAGGCGCTCGCCCTTGTCCGCAAATCGGGCATTCCGCCGGAACTTTTCGCGCAGGCGATGAAATACAACGCGAGTAATTCGGCCACCCTTGAAATGAAGCTGCCGCTTATTCTGGCGGGCGATTTCGAAACCCATTTTTCGGTCAAGCACATGCTAAAGGACGTGCGGATCGCTTCTGCGCTGGCGAAGAATCACTCGCTCGAGCTGCCGGTGACAGAAGCGTCCGGAGACATGTTGCTCGCGGAGCTGAAGCAGGGCCGGGGCGACGCCGATTACTCCTCGGTCGCGCAAAAATATTTCCCGGCGGCGAAGAAAACTCCGCCGCCCGAGCCGGCTCCCGCGATGAAAGAGGCGCCTCCGCAAAAGCCAGCGACGCCGGAAGCAAAATCGCCTAACGACCAAAAAAAGAAGAAAGAAGCGAAAAAGGAAGACGAAAAGAAAGAGGAGGAGAATCTCGAGGGCGTTAATCTTTCCGGTGGAATTCGCAGCTGGTTCAGCCAGCGCGCTTCCACTTCACGAGGCGATTCCTAATGCTGTTCTTTGATCTTTCCGGGCGCGCAAAATTGCGCCTGACGGGCAACGACCGGGTCCGTTTCCTCAACGGACAGGTGACGAACGACATCCGGAGGGCGAACACAGACTTTTCGATTCCCGCCTGCGTCCTGAACGCGAAAGGAAAAATAGACGCGCTCGTTTTTGTCAGCGCGGGTGCGGATGAGTTGTTTCTCGACGCCGACGAGACGCAGCGCGAGACCCTCGCGCAACGGCTCGGGCGCTACGTGATCGCGGACGACGTGGCGATTCACGACGTGACCGAAGAATTTTCTCTCTTCCACGTGACGGCGGAAACCGCGCCAACTGTGCCTAACGACGCACCCTGGCGACGGGCGAAGCGTTTTGGCGTGGCCGGTTGGGATCTGGTGGTGCCGGCATCGGAAAATGATCGCGTTCTGCAAACGCTCGCTGTTCACGAACCGCTGGTGGACGCGGAGGCCGCCGAGCGCCTGCGCATCGAGCAGGGAATTCCGCGCTGGGGTTTCGAGCTAACCAATCAGATCATCCCGGTCGAAGCCAACCTCGCGGACGACGCGATCGACTACGCGAAAGGCTGCTACATCGGCCAGGAGGTCATTTCGCGAATGAAGATGTCTGGCCAGATGAGCAAGCGGCTTCGCGGCCTAGTTTCACTCGATGGTGCAGCCCTCGCGCCCGACACGCGCTTGCTCTCGCCGGATGACGGGAAGGACGTCGGCTGGATTACGAGCGCGACGCGGAGCGATCGGTTAGGCAAAGAAATCGCACTGGCTTATGTGAAGCGCGGGTTCAATCAAGCGGGCGCGAAATTATCGGCCGGCGAGCATCCGGTCGAGGTGGTCGAACTCCCATTCCTTTAAGTCCCCGGGCCAAAGACGCGCCATGGGGATTGACCCCTTCCGGACCGATACCTAATTTGGCCGTCTGTCCCATGGCCAAGGTCTCCGTTCAAAACCTCTACAAAATTTATCCGGGCGACAAAGGCGCCCACGTGACCGCGGTCAAGGACGTCAGCCTCGAAATCGCAGACCGCGAATTCGTCGTCCTCGTCGGCCCGTCCGGTTGCGGAAAATCCACCATCTTGCGGATGATCGCCGGCCTCGAGGAAATCTCGAAGGGCGACATTTTTATCGGCGACAAGCGGGTGAACGACGTCGCGCCGAAGGATCGCGACATCGCGATGGTCTTCCAAAATTACGCGCTCTACCCGCACATGAGCGTATTCGACAATCTCGCTTTCGGGCTCAAGCTGCGAAAATTTCCGAAGCCGGAAATCAAGAAGCGGGTTGTCGACGCGGCCAGCATCCTCGGGATCGAAAACCTGCTCGACCGCAAACCGAAAGCGCTCTCCGGCGGCCAGCGGCAACGCGTCGCGGTCGGCCGGGCGATCGTGCGGCAGCCGAAAGTTTTCCTCTTCGATGAACCGCTCTCCAACCTCGACGCCAAGATGCGGGTGCAGATGCGGACGGAAATCACCAAGCTCCATCAGCGACTGCAGGCGACGATGATCTACGTCACGCACGACCAGGTCGAGGCGATGACGATGGGCGACCGGATCGTGGTCATGAACGACGGCATCGTGCAGCAGAACGATGCGCCCCTCGTCCTGTACAACGAGCCGGTGAATCTGTTCGTGGCAGGATTTCTGGGTAGTCCGCCGATGAATTTCATAACCGGCACGCTGAAGGAAGATGGCGACAAGATCCGTTTCCGCGAGGTTGAAGGCGGGACGATCGACGTAGGTTTTGCGGCGGCCGATCGTCCCGCGGCGCGCGAGTTTTTAGACAAGAGCGTTATCTTGGGAATTCGTCCGGAAGATCTGGAAGTCGCAAAGTTCAGCCGCAAGGAAGGGAAGGCGCTGGCGACCGGATTCCCTGCGATCGTGGACATCGTCGAACCAATGGGCGCGGAGACGAACCTTTACCTTCAAACGGGCGCGCACACCCTTGTCTGCCGGAGCCAGGGCGCGCTGGATCACCGCGAGTCGGGCCATCGGTTTCAGTTCGCGATCAACCTGGAAAAGGCTCATCTTTTCGATCCGACCTCGACCAACCGTCTGATTTAGAACGGTTTTCGGCTTTTTTTTGAATTTAAGAGATTTGCTTGCAGTTGATTGCGCAGCTCGCGTATAAAGGCATTCTCCCGTCAACATCCTTAAAAGGAGATTACCTTGAATCAACGATTACTGGCCGAAATTGGCCGCACCCAACGCCTCGAAATTCTCAATACCCTGAAGCGAACCCGAGGGCTTTCCGTCAACCAGCTCGTCGCGAAAATGAAGATGAGCTACATGGGGATTAAACAACATTGCCTCACCTTGGAACGCGACGGCTACCTCGATACCTGGCGACGCCCGCAAAAAATGGGGCGGCCAGAAATGGTCTATCGCTTGACGCGCCGCAGCCACGGGCTTTTCCAGGCCGATAGCAACGCCTTCACTCTCGACCTGCTGCAGTCGATCGAGGAAATCCACGGAACCAACGCCCCGGAAAAACTGCTCTACAATCTCTTCGAACGGGAGACCAACGCGATGAAGGAAAAGGTGAAGGGCGACACGATCGAGGAACGCGCCAAGGCGCTCGCCAGCATCCGCGACGACGAAGGACACATGTCGCAATTCGTGAACGAACCGAGCGAAGGCGGCCCGCAGATTTTGGAATGTCATTCGCCGATCATGAATTTAATCGAGAAGTATGAAATCATCGGCCGGCTCGAGCAGGAGATGTTTGCGAAAGTGCTGCAGACGCCGGTGCGGCGGGAAGAGACTCGCACCTCCGGTCTTTACGAAGCCGCCTTTTATTTCGCGATCTAAACGTCTCTCGCCCTCCGGGTAGCGCACACGTCTCGTGTGCTGGTCGCGGTCTCCCGCTGCGACGAACTTCCGTTTTCCAAAGCTGCGCTACCCCGAATAAGACTGCGCGCTCATTGGCCGATTTGTCCTTTCGCGACCGGCCGTTTTCGATTGATTAAACGATGCCCAGCCAATTCCCCGCCACCGTCATCGAAAACCTTCAGCCGCTGATTGATGGGGGCCGTTACCCGATCAAACGGGTTGTCGGCGAGGACGTGGTGGTGGAGGCCGATATTTTCAGGGACGGCCACGACATCGTCGCCGCATCGCTCAAGTGGCGCGTCGTCGGCCGGACAGACTGGCACGAGACCGCAATGAAGCACGTCGGCAACGATCGGTGGCAGGGCATTTTTTCGGTCTACGAAAACGCTACTTATGAATACACGGTCGAAGCCTGGACCGATGTCTTTCGCGGCTGGCAGCATGAGTTCGCGGCCAAGTTTGAAGCTGGCCTGGCGAACTTGACGAGCGAGAAACTGGAAGGCGCCGCGCTCCTCACCGCCACCGCCAAACGTGCCCGCGGGGCCGACGCGAAACGGCTGCGCGAATTTGCCCAGCAGATGCGCACCGACACCGATGCGGTGGTCAACCGCCTTACTCACTCTGGCGAGTTGGAGGTGCTCATGGCCACCTACGCCCCGCGCTACGGCGCGACCCAATTTTCGCCGCCGCCGCGCGTCACCGTCGATCGCGTCGCGGCGCGGACCGCCGCTTGGTATGAATTTTTCCCCCGCAACGCCCAGGGCCGGGCCGATCGTGGGTCGACTTTCCGCGACTGCCTCGCCCGCGTGGACGACGCCCGGGCGATGGGATTCGACGTCATCTATTTCCCGCCCATCCATCCCATCGGCCTAACGAATCGGAAAGGCCGCAACAATTCCGTTACCTGCCAGCCCGGCGAGCCGGGCGTCCCCTACGCAATCGGCAACCGCGACATCGGCGCGCCCAACGGCGGCGGGCACAAGGACGTCGAACCGGCGTTAGGCACGCTGGAGGATTTCGCCTGGCTGGAGAAGGAGATCCGAAGCCGCGGGATGGAGATCGCGCTCGATTTCGCGATCAATTGCTCGCCCGATCATCCCTACGTCGCGGAGCATCCGGAGTGGTTCTACAAACGCCCCGACGGCACGATCAAGTACGCCGAGAACCCGCCCAAAAAATACGAGGACATCTACCCGCTCAACTTTCGCTGCCCTAACTGGCAGGAACTCTGGGACGAGATGACAAGCATCATCCTCTTCTGGGCCGCACGCGGGGTGCGCATCTTCCGAGTCGATAACCCGCACACCAAACCGGTCGCCTTTTGGGAATATCTCATCGCCAAAGTGCAGACAACATTTCCCGACACGATTTTCCTCTCCGAGGCTTTCACCCGGCCGAAAATGATGAAGGCGCTGGCCAAGGCCGGCTTCACCCAGAGTTACACCTATTTCACCTGGCGCACCGAGAAACAGGAGCTGACCGAATACTTCACCGAGCTCACCCAGACGGAGATGAGCGAATATCTCCGCGGCAACCTGTTCACCAACACGCCCGACATCCTGCCCTTACACCTCCAAACCGGCGGGCGGCCAATCTTCCAGATCCGCGCCGTGCTCGCGGCCACACTCTCGAGCGTTTACGGCATCTACAGCGGGTTCGAGCTCTGCGAAAACGCCGCCCTCCCCGGTCGTGAAGAATATTACGACTCGGAGAAATACCAGCTCAAGGCCCGCAACTGGGACGCGCCCGGAAACATCAAGGACTTAATCACGAAGTTAAACCGCATCCGGCGCGAGAATCGCGCGCTGCATCTCTACGATAACCTCCGCTTCCACCCCGTCGACAACGGCAGCCTGCTCTTCTACAGCAAGATGACGATGGCCCGCGACAGCATCATCCTCGTCGTCGTAAATCTCGATCCGCTTTACACCCAGTCAGGTTACCTCGAAGCACCGATCGAAGACTTCGACGAGATAGGAACCGACAGCTACGAAGTGCACGACCTCCTCACCGATGTCCGCTACGTCTGGCACGGGTCGCATAACTACGTTGCCCTCCATCCCGGCCTGCAACCGGCGCATATCTTCAAAGTCAGGCGCCGGTGAAGTCGCCTACCGGGCGTTAGCGCAGGTTGTAGATCTCGACCAGTCCCACTCCCGTAGCTCCGTTCTGACCGCTTACGACGGCCGTAACGGCCGCGGGAGGCGAGGTAAGAAGAAGCGCGGATTCGAGACCGTTGGTCGGCGCGAGGCCGGCATCATTAATGGCTTGCGCATCCGGTCCATCACCCCAGTTATCGTTACTGGCGAGCAAAGCGCCATTGCTATCGTGGAGCTCGAGGTAGGGATCACTCAGCGTATCTGTCACTCCCGTTGAAGCGAGCGACGGGCCGAGAGCTCGCACCACGACGGAGGAAGATGTAGCCGTCGAGGGACCAAGGATGAAACCGCCGATCATCACATTCTCTCCAACCTCTACTTTACCGCGACTACTCAGGTTGGCCAGTTCGGAGCCGGAGGTGATAGCGAGGTCATATACCTCGACCAGACCTACTCCGGTCTCGCTATTCTTGCCGCTGAGAATAACTGTATAAGTACCGGGATTCAGGTTGGCCACAATCGCCGATTCAAGATCATTGGAAGGCTCGAGTTGATTACTCGTCAAGACGACCTGGTCCACTGTGCTGTTATCCATCCAGTTATCGTTGCTGACGATTGAGCCATCCGGCATGTGCAGCTCCAGCACGGGATCAGCCAGGAGAGACCCGGTGCCAGCAATGGAAAGCGAGGGCCCAATCCCACGCAGGACTACCTCCTTTGTGCCCGAGCCGCTGATGATGAAACCTCCGATCAGGACATTGTCATTCGTCTGTACGTCAGCTCGGGTAGATAAGTTAACCAGGAGCGCGGAGTCAGGCGGCGGCGTGCCGACAGGAGTAGGACTGGGCGTCGCACCCGGCGCCGGCGGCGTCGCCGCAGTCGGCGCCACCTGGAAAAGCACTCCGCCAATCGTCACGTTGATCGTTCCGGCAGCCGCCGATGAAGGACTGGGCGATTCCTGCGCGGGCTGAGAGGTCGGGGCGTTGAAACGAAAAGTAAGAGTTAGATTGAAGGTGCCCGAGCCGCTTGTTTTCGACGGACCCGGCGGAGGCAGGGCGGCGCTGTAAAGGTGCTCGCCCGGCATAATAGTGCCCGTCTCAGCAAAGTGTCCGCCGCCCGGAGCATCCGTCGACGTGCCGGGGTTAGCCGAGCCACTGATCTCAAAGGTCGTATTCCCGGTCACGTTGGAATCCACCGAAAACGTATAGGCCACCGAGATCAGATCACCCACATCCGCCGCGTAAGTGCCCGAGAAATCGATCGAAGCGCTATTGGAGCCGGGAGGCGTGACCGTTGCGCTCCCCGCGAGAGCCGCCTGATCTGTCATCGGGTCATTTGCGACGATCGAGTTTTCGGTAAAGAAACCAGCTGGGGCAAAATTAGGCCCTGCCGTCACATTGACGGTGCCGGCGGAAAGGAACCACGGCAGCAAAGCCACGGCTCCAGAAACGAGGGAAGTAAGCTGCGAGATCTTCATAAGTATCCACCCTGGCTCGTCATCAAAATCCAGCGAGCGCCAGGAGTATGCGCCAGGCAAGCTGACGCCACGGAAACGGCCGAATTACATTTGGCCGGAGTCGCGTGGATCATCCAAGGATGAACGCCTATCGGCCGGGCCCTGTCTGTTCTCCGATGAATTTGCATCGCCGAGGCCCGCGCCTATGCTAACGGCCAATTGAGCATGAAAAGCTTCCTTTCCCTGCTCGTCGTCCTTGGGAGCGCCGGTCCCGCACTTGCCCAGGCTCCGGGTCCCGAGCCCGTTCTGCCGCGCACGACAAATCTCCTCGAGGCCATGATCGCCGCCGGGCCGGTCATGTTGCTGCTTTTTCTTATCTCCATTTTCTCGGTCATGATGATCGTGGTCTTCTTTTTCACCATCCGGCGCGGCGCGGTGGTGAGCAGCGGCTACATGGCGACGGCCGATGCCCTCCTCCGGAAACGCGATTACCTTGGGCTGCTCGCGGTCTCGAATCGCCACGGCGAAGCGATCGCGCGGGTGGTGCAAAAGACGCTCGATTTCATGACGAAGAATCCGAACGCGGATTTCGCGCAAGCGCGTGAGATCGCGCAGACGGAAGGCACCCGGGTCGCGACTAATCTGCATAACCGCGTCACGTATCTCGCGGATATCGCGACGATCGGGCCGCTGGTGGGTTTGTTTGGCACGGTGATCGGTATCATTCGCTCGTTTGGCGCGCTCGGTTCCGAGATGGGTCCGGGGCGTTATATTTTGCTCTCGAAGGGAATCAGCGAAGCGCTCATCAATACCTGCGGTGGTCTCGGCATTGGCATTACCGCGATGATCTTCTACGCTTTTTTCCGGGGCCGGGCGCAGCGCCTGATCTCCGATCTCGAGTCGGCCAGCACCCATATTTTGGCGCTCCTCTCGGTCCAGCCGAAGCGCCGCGAACGCGCCCCGGCTTTGCTCGAGGATGAATTTTAAGCGCCGTTAGGCCTCGAAACTTTGGCGTCCCTTGCGGATGCTATCCAGCCCGATGAATTTCCGCAGCCGCACCGCATCGCAACATCCCGGCATCCAACTCGCGCCGTTGGTGGACGTGCTCCTGTTGCTCCTCATCTTTTTCCTCCTCACCTGGAACGCAGCAAGGAACGAAAACGAGCTCGACGTCAAGGTGCCAAAGGCGAGCGCGGCGACGGAGAAATCGGCGCCGATCGGCGATGTGATCGTGAATGTGAAGTCGGATGGCAACGTGGTGGTGAATCGCCGCACTCTTTCGGAAGCGGACCTAACGAAGATGTTGAAGGGCCTGGTGGCGCTCAATCCCGACCAGGCGGTGGTGATCCGTGGCGATGAAGCCGGCGCCTACAAGAATATTGTCGGGGTGCTGAATGTCTGCAGCCAGGCCGGGGTCACGAACGTCGCCTTCGCGACCGCAAAATGAAACGGCGGTCGGGCCAGGCCGCGCTTTTCGTGACGGCGGCGATGCTGATTTCGTCACGCGGCGCGTTCGCGCAAACGCCAACGCCAATTCGGCGCGCCTTGCCCGTCCAGCAGCCGCCGGTGGCGCGGGCGCTGCCAGTGGAAACTCCGCCACCCGCGCCTGCACCGCAGCCGAGCGTTATGCGTGCGCTCCCGGTGCCGGAAGTCACCGAAGCAATTCCATCGCCAATTGCCCGGCCGGCAGCCGAGCACAGCCCGCCGAGCGAAAGCGCTGAGTCGCCCGAGCAAAACCAACTGAATTACGCGAACGGCCTCTTCGGTCGAAAACTCTACGACCTGGCGGTGCCGGAATACGAGAAGTTCCTTGGGCTTTATCCAAATTCGGCCGATCGCGCGACGGCGCTTTTCTACATGGGCCAGGCCTATCGCGCGCTCAATCACACGACCGCCGCGCGGACAAGTTTTCAGACTGTGTTGCGCGATTTCCCCGATAGCGAACTGGCTGGGCCGGCTTCATACGGCCTCGCGGAGATTTATTTTAAGGACAAGGATTACGCGGCGGCCTACCCGTTTTTCCATCGCGCGGCCGCGAAGGTGAAGGCGTCCGCGCTCGCGCTTTCCGCCCGCTATTTCGAAGCGCGCTGCCTGGAGAACCTCAATCGCAAGGATGAAGCGCGCGATGCTTACCAGCAGGTCATCGCGGTGGAAAATCCGAATCCTTTTCGCGACGACTCGCGGCTCGCAGTCGGCTCCATTTTTCTCGCGGCGGGGCGGAAGGGCGATGCCCTAAAGCAATTTGAAGCTCTCGCCGGCGAGACGAACAAGGCAGCACTCAAAGCCGAGGCGACGGTTCGAGCCGGCCTCGTCGCGCTCGATCTCGCCCAAGGCGAGAAGACCGACAAGACGATGACTGCAAAAGCGACAGCCTTGCTAAAAAAAGGCCGCAATCTCCCCGACGCCGGACGTTGGAGCGGAGTGGCGGCGGTCGGGTTGCTGCGTCTCGAATATCAGGCCGGCGATTACGCGGCCGCGGTGGTTGATTACCAAAAGAGCAAAGGCGACGTGCCGGAAGAAGTGCGGCCGGAGATGATGTTGCTGGCCGGGAACAGCGAGCGGCAACTCGGTCACATGAAGGAAGCGCAGGCGCTTTATCAGCAGATCATTCAAAAATATCCGAGTCGCGACGAGGCGAAAGATGCGCGCTACCAGCGCCTGATCGGTCTCTATAACGCGAATGACCCTGCGCTGCGCGACGAGATTGATCAGTTCATCAAGGAAAATCCTGAGGGCGAAAGAGCCGACCAGGCAAAGTTGCTCAAGGCTGAGGCGCTCTACAAGGAGAAGGATTTCGCCGCCGCCGCACCGCTCTATGGCGGCCTGCGCGACTCGAAGTTGTCCGCCAAACTGCGCGCGGAAGCGGCTTTCAAACTCGGCTGGTGTTATGTGCAGACGAAGCAGCCGGACAAGGTGATCGACGCTTTCGCTTATTTCCTGCAGGCGTTTCCGGATCATCCGCAGATTCCTTCGGCGCTGTCTCAGCGGGCGTTGGCGTTTCAGGAGAACAAGCAGTACGAGCGGGCGCGGAGCGATCTCGAGCAGTTGCTCACGAGCTATCCCAAGGCGCGGGAACGGGAAGCGGCGCTCCAGCAAAAGGCACTTATCCTCGGTCAAACCGACGACGCCAAAGGAATGGCCGCGACCTTTCAGGAACTCCTCAAGGAATATCCGAAAAGCGCCGCCGCCGCCCAGGCGCACTACTACATCGGAAAGTCGGCTTTCGAGGCGAAAGAATACGAAACCGCGATTGCGGAGATGAAACAGGCGCGGGAGTTGAACAAGGATCAATACGGCATCCCAGCCGCGCTGCGCATCATGTCCTCCTATTTCTATCTGAAGCAGCGCGATCCGCTTGCCCGAGAGGTGAACAATTTCTATGAGGCCTCGCCTAAGGGGCAGGTGCCGGCAGAAATTCTGGAATGGCTCGGACTCGAATTTTACAACGCGAAAGTATATGCGCCCGCCGCCAGGTACCTGACCGCCCTGAGCAAGACCGGCAATGTCAGCAGCGTGAAACCGGACTTCTGGTTTTATCTGGGCGACGCGCAGATGAAGCTGAACCAACCCTCCGACGCGGAGACTTCGCTTCAGAAATTTCTCGAAACCGCGACCGATCCAGCCGCGAAAGCAAAAGCGTTGCTGGCGTTAGGCGAAGCCAAAATCGGCGCGCACAAACCGGATGACGCGCAAAAAATTGCCGAGGAGATTATGAGCCTGCAACCGGAAGGCCGGGTGAATGCCCAGGCGCGCCTGCTCGCCGGCGAGGTTCAGATGGAGCGGGAAAAATTTGACGACGCGGGCAAAGCCTTCATGAGCGTCGCACTGCTCTACGACGATCCCGAGATAACTCCGCAGGCACTGGCGAAGGCGGCCAAAGCCTACCAAAAAGCCGGCAAAGCCGACGAGGCAGAGCGCGCCAGCGCGCAGCTGCTCCAGAAATATCCCGATTACGCGGGCGGATAAATTGGCCTAACGACGGCCATCGAAGGCGGCATCTGGCGGGGAGCACGCGCCTCGAGTGCTGGCGATGGCGCCCCGCCATTGCGAACTTTCTAAAGACGCTGGTCTTCGTGAGCGAGCACTCGGTTGTGAAAACGCTCTCGAAAGTTCGTTACGGCGAGGCGCCGCAACCAGCACGCGAGGCGCGTGCGCTCCCCAGAATTCGGCTCACCGAGCGCCGCTACAATTGCGGCAAATGACGCAACGTCTCGATCGGCAACGGCGCGAGAAAATTTTTTGGATCATCGATCTGCCAAACCGGCCGGGCGAGCACCGCCGCGAGAAAACTCAAATCTGGCGTGGCGGCCAAACCGGCTTGCGCCGTCAGTTGCATTTGCGCCAGTTGCCTAACGACGCGTTCGACCTCGCTCCGGCAATTTTTCGCCGAAGTAAAATGCACCGTGCAAAGTCCCGGCGCGGTCGCTTCCACTTCTGGCGCAAGCGTGCCGGCGTGATGGAGGAGGATTTCACCGGCGATTTGCTCCTGGACGAGCGCACGTGACTTGATGATCAGACTCAAACAACGCGCCAAGCCCTGGCTCGGCGTCATTCCCGCGCTCACCCCTGCCTCGGCCGCGCTCACCGTGAGCTGACAAATGGTCGCCTTTGCTTCTTCGTTCTCAAGGAACGCGACTGGCTGCCGGTGCAATTCGGGCTCATGGCGCAACGCCGCCTGCAATTCGAAATCGGGCAGATAAAGCGCGGCAAACATGCGTTTTTATAATGACTAAGGCCGAAGGACCAATGTCGAAGGAATGACAAAGCCCCAATGAGCAAATGCAACCCGGCTCTGGTCATTCGGCCTTGGGCATTCCTTCGTCATTAGGAATTGGTCATTCGTCATTCTCATCCCACCATCCTCCATTTGTTAGGCTGAGCGCGCTGCAGGCGAATTTTCAGTCCGGCCTGCAAAGCGGTGGCCTCCCGATCGAGTTGCGGAAGGGTCCAGCGATTCTCCAGCTTCAGTTTCCACTGCGCGCTGCTGATCATGCTCCGTGGGGTCAAAACTAAAAATGCGGTCGGGGCCGGCTCAACCAGGCGTTGCAGGCGATACCAATTGCTCGCCGGGATTTTTTGCAATTCCGCCACCGGATTGAGCACGAGGTCGAGAATGACGAGCGGAAAATTCCCGTCGCGCAAAAGCAGATCCGCCGCCTGCAAAGCCTCGCTCGCAGTACGGCCACGCACCCACAGCAGATGGCGCAATGCGCTCTCGCCGACGAAAGAAGGATCGAAGGAATCCCGGCCGTCGATCAGGGCAATGAACGAACGATCGTGGCAGGCGCGTTGCAGGAGAGCGGCGATAATGGTGGCGCTACCCGCGCTCGCTTTGGCACTGGTCAATTCGGTAATGGCCCCTTTGCTCAGGCCGCCATCCAGCGAATCATCGAAAATCCGCAACCCGGTCGCGAGCCGCTCCGCCAACGGCAACTGCTCGTGTGGAAAACGCTCCGCGAGAAGTTTCCGCAGGTCGATAATGCTGCTGCGCGCCGCCATAGCCAAGCATGGCATGGGAGGGGAATATGTTCAAAAGAACACTTGGAGATTGGACTTAAAACTGTGAAGGAAACGCACACGATACCGCGATGCCGACCGTCCTGCGCATTGGGCCGTACCGTTTCCACTTTTACAGCCGGGAACTGAATGAGCCGCCGCATATCCACGTCGCACGAGGCGATCTTGAAGTGAAATTTTGGCTGCGCCCAATCTCAGTCGCGGCAAACTTCGGTTTTGCGGCGCCGGAGGTTAACGACATTCGCCGCCTCGTGGAGGAACATTGCGATCTCCTCGCTAACGCTTATCTTCAGTTCCATGGCAACCGCTGAAGTGGAAACAGAAGCGCCGCAGGCGGTGCGATGCTGGATCGAAGGTAGGCGGGTTTGTCTCGAGCTCGCCGATGAGCGCACGATCGGTTTTCCT
>JBPCLI010000147.1:0-2745 GCA_051003415.1 Chthoniobacterales bacterium
TGTTAAGGTCGAGGGTCGCAATCTCCGACGTATCGATGTCCTTCGGATGAATCGTCGCGTAAGCCACGTCAGCCGAATTGCTCGGGATCGGCGGACCGCGCAAGGCATCGCCGAACGGATTAAAGGCGGTGCCACCAGCCAGAGCGCCGCCGGTCGCGAAGACCGACGAGTTCTGATTCAGGATCTGCGTCAAGCGGGAGACCGATACGACCGAGCTAACCGAACTTGCCTTGATCTTGTTATAACGGAACGCGCCGTCATAGCCCCAGGTTCCATCGAACAAGCGGTCGCCTTTCACTCCGATTGTGGAGAGGAAGTTATCGGTCGTGTTGTCGAACAACCTGTTTCCGAACTCCAACAAACGGGCGCGGCTTCCACCCGAGATAATCTGATTAAACGGGTTGAAAGGGTTGACAGCATTGTCCGGCAAACCGGTTTCCGCGAAGGTAGGCGTATTCGGCGGGCTGACTCCCATCAGGTCGGTTCCTGGCGGAATGGCAAGCGTTTTCGCGCCAGGGGTCTGGAAGTTACCAGTTGCAGTTGGGGCGAGTTCGTCGTGAGAAGCGGTGTTCTCATAGAAAACGTCTCCGAAAAGCACCATTTGATCGCCAAAGACTTTGTGGCTGAAGTTTGCGAAGCCACCGTAGTTTTCGATCGTCGGATAGGAACTCGAGAACTGGTTGAAGTCGAAACCAGGCAGCTGCGAGAAGGGCGCGCGAACGCGGCTCTTACCATAGATATAGGAGGTCGCCGGCGCCAGGCCGTTCGTTCCAGTCGGAGCTGTTCCGAAGATCACCGGAATCAGAGCTCCGGTTGAATCGTGTGGCAGAATCGCTGGGTCAACACCCGCCGCGACAACCACAGCGCTCGACAGCTGGAGGTTCTCAGGCGTATTATTGCTGCTCAAGAACGGAGGCTTGGCCGAGAATCCACGATCGCGATTGAAGATCGAATTGCGATGGTAGAAGTTCATCGAACCGGTCACCTGCGTATTGCCGTCACCCACGCCGAAGATGACCGAGGCGCGATATTCGCCCGAGTCCTTGTCCAGCGTGTTGCCGTATTCGATTGAGGCTTCAGCGCCTTTATAGTCATGGCGCAGCTTGATGTTCACGACACCGGCCACGGCGTCAGCGCCGTAGGTCGTGGACGCACCGTCCTTCAGAATTTCGATGCTCTCGATCGCCGATTCAGGAATCGAACGAAGATCGAAAAAGGCCTGCGTGCCGCCATTACCAACCGGGTAAGGAGCGAGACGACGGCCGTCGATCAGAACGAGAGTAGCGTCAGGTCCCAAACCGCGCAGTGAAATCGCGGAGGCGCCCGGAGTAAACCCAGTGCCGTTGTTTGAGATCGGAACACCGCCGCCGTTGGCGACCGGAAGATTCTTGATCAGTTCTTCCGCAGAACGCTCACCCGATTTATTGATGAGGTCGCGGTTGATGTTGAGCACCGGGTTCGGTCCGACTTCCTGTGCAGTCGGGATGTTGGAACCGGTCACGATGATGCGCTCGGTTTCGGCCACGCCGCCACCGGCGGAAGTGGGCGCTTGATTGTCGGGCTGCGGTGCAGCACCGGTCGCTCCAGGCGCATTGAGCGGCTGGGCCGGACTGAGGGCAGCGGGCGAAGGCTCTTGAGCGAACGCACCGGAACCCGCAAGAATTGGAATCGCCGCGCCGACCGCGAGGGCCGTGCGCAGAAATCCGAACTTCGTAATTACAGTTCTGATCATTTGTTTCTCCATTGGTTTGGTTAGGTTTGGCGGTGAGAATTCAGGAAGAAATCCAACCTGACAAGCGTTTTTTTCATTTTTTTGAAAATATTTTTGAACGGTCTTGCCCCGGGGCATGTCGCAGTCTGCTTGATGGACGGCGCGAAATCGCCCCGCTTACGTGGACCTAACGAGGAATTTCGACGCCCACAAGGCAAAATTTTCGCGGTTCTCGCCAGATCCTCTTTCGCCTTCACAAGGGCAGATAGTGTTCGCACACGTCCCCTGCGCCTTGAAATTCCGACAATCCCGGACCGAAGAGCCAAAGAAGACTGCACATTCGGAAAGGAGGGCTTCCGGAGCGCGAATGCTCATCCCATGCGCTGACCTCGCACTTGACGAGAGCGGGTGTTCGCAGGGTAATCTCCCGCTCGATGTTCACCGGACTAATTGAGGAAGTGGGAAAAGTACGCTGGCTCCGCGCGTCTGACGGCGGGACGCAATTGCAGCTGAGCGCGCCGACGATTGCGGCCGGTCTCAGCGGAGGCGATAGCGTGGCCGTAAACGGCTGTTGCCTCACGGCGACCGCGATTCGCCAGGACTATCTTACCTTCGATCTTCTCGAAGAGACTCTCGCCCGCACCAACCTGCGCGCCTTGCGCCCCGAGAGCCCGGTCAATCTCGAACGCGCGCTCGCGGCCACGGCTCGGCTGGGAGGACATTTCGTCCAGGGGCACATCGACGCCACGGCGCGGATCATTTCCTATGGGGCCAACGGGGCGGATCACCGGCTCGAGGTGGAATTGCCCGACGACTTCGCCCGCTACGCTGCGCTCAAGGGCTCGGTCGCTTTGAATGGCGTCAGCCTAACAATCGCAGAATTGCTCCCCGGGAGTTTCGTCGTCTGGATCATTCCGCACACCCATCGGGCGACAAACTTCGAGAGCCTCCAGCCTAACGACCTCCTGAACGTCGAGTTCGACATCCTGGCGAAGTATGTCGAACGGATGCTCGCGCCTGCCTAACGACTCGCC
>JBPCLI010000148.1:0-49984 GCA_051003415.1 Chthoniobacterales bacterium
CCCTCGCGGCCCTCAGTTTCCGGCCAGAGGACCTGGCCGTTCTGAATGATGCCGTCAGCGTTGCGGCTGGTGCGCCCGGTGTAGCCGATGACCTGGCCCGCCAGGCTCTGGTTCGGATAGAAGCGCATGTAAATAGGCTTCAAGGAAAGGCCGGCCGGCAGGTTGTCCTTCAACTCTGCGCGCTCGTCGACGCTCAAGTTTTGCGCGATCTCAAAAGGAAGAAATCCGCGGTTGTGATAGTGCCGCAGGATCGCGCTGTCGCTGACCTCGAACGAGCGGTCGAGTCGCTTCTCGGCCGCTCGGATCTTCTCCCGGGCGAAGGCGAGCGCCTCTGCGTCGGAGAAATCGAGCGGCGTGGGGAAATCGACCGTGAGGTTGTAGCTCAGCTTGTTTTGCGCGAGCGGATTTCCATTTCGGTCCGTGATCTGTCCCCGCGGCGCCGGAATGTCGAGGAGGTAGGTGCGCGCCTGTTTTTGCGTTTCGAAGGTCGGCTTGATCGTTTCCTCGAAAGGCGTTGGCGCCGGCTCCTGCGCCAGAACCGCGACCGGCCACGCTAGAAGAAGCAGAATGAACCACGGATTACACGGATGGGCACGGATGTGGGAGAAGAGGTTAGAATTCAAAGCATTCTGATCCGTGTTATCCGTGGAATCCGTGGTGAAAATTCTTGATGAACCACGGATTACACGGATGGGCACGGATGTGGGAGAAGAGGTTAGAATTCAAAATTCTTCTAAATCCGTGTTATCCGCGTAATCCGTGGTCCAAATCTTCCGGCCCCGAGCGCCTAGTGGCGTTGCAGAAAGCGATGCACATCCTCCGCCAACTTCTGGCCTATTCCTTCGGTCGATGCAATTTCTTCGACGCTCGCTTTGCGCAGCCGCTGCACCGAACCAAATTTGCGCAGGAGAAGATTTTTTCGGTTCTGGCTCACTCCTGGACAATCGTCGAGGATGCTCTCGCCGATCCTTTTTTTCATCAGGAGTTGGTGATAGGCGTTGGCGAAGCGATGCGCCTCATCCCGGATCCGCTGAAGCAAACGGAGCGCGCCGGAATCCGGTGGCAGCTGCAACGGCAGGGCGCGGCCGGGTCGATAAATTTCCTCAAATTCCTTCGCCAATCCGATGATCGGTAAGTCGTGCAACCGGAGCCGCTGCAGTTCGCGACAGGCGGAGGAGAGCTGACCTTTCCCGCCGTCCACGATGATCAGGTCGGGCAGGCGCACGGCGACGAAATTATCTCCCACGGGGCGCAAGGTATCGACCGGGTTTTCCTGCGAATACTCTGCCGCGTCCGGATTTTCCTCGCGAGCCTGCAGGAGAACACGCGCATAACGCCGCCTAACGACTTCGGCCATGCTCGCGAAATCGTCCTGGCCTTCCACCGTCCGGATGCGATAACGCCGGTAATTATTTTTATCCGGCACCCCCTCGCGAAAGGAGACCATCGAAGCCACGACGTGCGTGGTGGAGATGTTGGAAATGTCGAAGCACTCCATCACTTTGGGCAGGTGCGGCAGCTGCAACGCGTCGGCCAGCGCCTGCACGTCGGCCACCGGATCGATCGTGCTCGGCAGGCTGTGGCGGGTGAAGCGCCGCATCGGTTTGGTCGTGCGCCGCAAATCCTCTAGCATATTTCTCAACTCGGCCGCTTTCTCGAAATCGAGTTTGGCGGCTGCTTTCTGCATCTCTTCCTCGAGGGCGTTCATCATCTCGCGCGAATGGCCTTCCAGAAATTCCGCCGCCTGCGCGACGCGTTGCCGATAGGTCCCGGCGTTGATTTCACTCAACCGCATCGGCACCTGGTAGGTGGAAGATTTCAGTTCGCGCTCCGTCGGTGAACCGCGTCCGAAAGTGAGCACACCGAATTTTTTGCGCATGAAATTGAGTGTCTGGCGCAACGCTCCCGCATGCGCATACGGTCCAAAATAACGCGCGCCATCATCCTTCTTGAAGCGCGCCAAACGAAAGCGCGGCCATTCTTCCGTCGGATCGTATTTCACGACAAGGAAGCGCTTATCGTCGCGGAACGAGATGTTGTAACGCGGCCGGTATTCCTTGATCAGCTTCCCTTCGAGCAGAAGCGACTCCGGTTCGCTGGCAACGGTGTGCGTTTCAAAATCCCAGACCGCGTCGAGCAGCGCGCGCGTCTTCAGGTCGGCCACCGCCATTTTCGATGGCATGAAATAGGAGCCGACCCGTTTCCGCAGGTCACGCGCTTTGCCCACGTAGATGACGCGGCCAAACCGGTCGCGCATCAGATACACGCCGGGCTTGTGTGGCACCTCGTGCACTTTTTTGTTTAGGTCTGGCTTTTCCTTCGACAGCGGCACGACCGTGAGAGAGTACTCGAAAATGTGGGATGTCGCCATCGTGGGGAGCGGTCCGGCCGGAGCCAGTTGCGCGGCCTTCTGCGCGCAAGATGGCATACGCACGATCGTGCTGGAACGCGCCACTTTTCCTCGGGAAAAAGTCTGCGGCGACTGTTTGAATCCGAGCTGCTGGCCGGTTCTGGAGCGGCTTGGAGTGGCGGCCAAAGTGCGGGCGGCGGCGCACGGGAAATTGTCGTTCGTCGAGTTCATCGGCGTGGATGGTCGCTCTATAAGGTCGGCGCTCCCCACCGGCGAGCGGGCGGAGATCGCGATCCGGCGCAGCGTGCTCGATCACGTGCTTCTGCGCCGCGCCCGTTCGTTAGGCGCGGAGGTCCGGGAGAACGAAACGTTGCTCTCGGTCACGTATAGCGGGCATTGGATCGTCCGGACCGAGCAGGGAGAGGAGCGCGCCCGAGTCCTGGTCGCGGCCGATGGACGCAACTCTACCGTGGCCCAGCTCTGCAACCTCATGCCGCGCAAAGGCCGCGATCGCGTCGCGCTCCAGGCGCACGTGCCGCTCCCGAAAAATTTCGGCGACCGGATCGTGCTGCAACTGCTGCGCGAAGGTTATTCCGGTCAGGCGCCAGTCGGAGAGGGCCTGCTTAATCTTTGCCTGGTCAGCCGGCCTAACGATCTTGCCGCCATTCGGCGCTGGGCCGAAAAGGAGTTCCACCTTTCCACCGAACACGGCTGGCGCACGATCGCGCCGCTGGCCCGTGCCGCGCTGCCCGCTGGCCGGCCCGGATTGCTCCTGGTGGGCGACGCCGCTCGCGTGGTCGAGCCATTCACGGGCGAGGGGATTTACTACGCGCTCCGTTCCGGTGAACTGGCGGCGGCGGCGATTCGTGCGGGAGACCACCGGCAGTATTCCGCCGAGCACCGCAAACTTTACGCTGGCCGCCTCTGGGTCAACGCGCTCGCCCGCCACGCCGTCGAGCATCCGCGGCTCACCACCAGCCTGCTCCGTTTTCTGCCTAACGAGAAGCGAGTTCTTGGTTTTTTGACGAAGAAAGTCGTGCGGCCTTGACCGTATTCGACATCAGCATCGCGATCGTCATCGGCCCGACTCCGCCCGGAACCGGCGTGATCGCCGAGGTTTTCGGCGCGACTTCGTCGAAGGCCACGTCGCCGACGAGCCGGTAACCACGTTTCGCCGTCGCGTCTTCGACGCGGTTGATCCCGACATCGATCACGACCGCCCCCTCGCGCACGTGTTCAGCCCTAACGAAGCCGGCCTGACCAATGGCCGCGATCACAATGTCGGCCGAGCGGGTGACCGCGGACAGATTTTTCGTGCGCGAATGCACCACCGTCACCGTCGCGTCGACGCCTTTTTGCATGAGGAGAAGGGCGAGGGGTTTGCCCACGATCATGCTCCGCCCGAGAACGACGGCATGCGCCCCGCTGATCTCGACTCCGCTTTCCCGGAGCAAGCGCAAACAGCCTAACGGGGTGCAGGGAACAAAACCGCTCCAATCGCCAAGCGCGAGCTTGGCGATGTTAATCGGATGAAATCCATCCACGTCCTTGGCCGGATCGAGCGCGCGGATGATGGCCGCCTCATCAATCTGCTTTGGCGGCGGTGATTGGACGAGAATGCCGTGGATGGCCGGGTCGTGATTCAGTTTGTCGACCCGCGCGAGGAGATCGGCTTGGGTCGTTTCGGCCGGCAATTCCAGCTTCACGGAATGCAGTCCGAGTTCGCGACACATCTTGTCCTTGGAACGGACGTAAGCGCGAGAAGCCGGGTCATCGCCGACCAGTACCACCGCGAGTCCGGGCGTCGTGCCGCTCGCTTTCAGCGACTCAATTTCGCCCCGCAATTCCGCATAAACTTTTTCGGCCGTTTGCTTCCCGTCGATCAGCTTCATCGCATCTCCACTAGCTGCATCATCGCGTCCTGCAACCGCTGGCGTTCGCGCTCGAATTCCTCCTCCGTCGAAGTCTGCGCGACCCGATGCGGCGCGCCAAAGATCACGCGGACGCGCGAGAACGGTCTGGGGAGAATGAAGCGGTCCCAGCTCTTCACCCGCCAATAGCTGCTGTATTCCAAATTGACCGGCACAACTTCCGCGCCGGATTGCTGCGCGAGAAAGACGATACCTTGTCCAAGTTCGTAGGCCGGTCCGCGCGGCCCGTCCGGCGTCATCACCACGTCTTTTCCACTCGCGATTACCTCCGCCAGTTGGCGGATGGCGCTCGCGCCTTTCTTGGAACTGGATCCGCGCACGACTTCAAAATCAAAGCGCTCAACGAGGTCGGCGAGGAGCGCTCCGTCGCGGCTGCCGCTGATTAGCGCGGCGCCGCGTCGCTCCGGGAGGTAACGCTTGATGATGAAGGGAAGGAGAAGGAGCCGGTTGTGCCAGAGCGCGCCGATGTAGCGCTCGTTAGGCGGAGTGCCAATCACTCCGGCCCGGTCTTCAATTTCGAAGCGCAGGGTGAGCGCCCAGATTTGCAAAAGGCGATGACCGAAAGCGACCAGCCACCGTGCGCGCCAGCCTTCGATCTTCAAGGCTCGGGAGCCGCTCCGCCCTCGTCCTTCCAGCGATAAGCGCGCGGATTCGGGAGGCCGATTTGATCGAGAATGCGCCAGACAACGGTGTCGACCACGGCGTTGACCGACTCGGGCCGACTATAAAAAGAGGGGATTGCCGGAAGCACGATCGCGCCGGCTTCCAGCAGGGTCACGACATTACGAGCATGGATCAGGCTCCACGGCGTCTCGCGCGGGACGAGGATCAGTTTGCGGCGCTCCTTTAGGAAAACATCAGCCGCGCGGAGGAGAGCGCTGTCACTCGTGCCGGCGGCGAGCCGGCCTAACGTCGCCATCGAGCAGGGAACGATGACCATCGCATCAAAACGTGCCGAGCCACTGACGAAGGGCACGTTCAAATCGTTCTCGCCATGCCTCTGCACGCCCGCCGGGATTTCGAGCTGATCGACCTCCGTCGCGGCGACCTGCCTGGCGTGCGCGCTCGTCACCAGGTGCACTTCGTTAGCCGAGGCGTCGATCTGGTCGAGCAAACGCTGAAGATAAACCGTGCCGCTGGCGCCGGTTGCGGCGATGACGAGTTTCATGTCACACTACAGAACCACAGAACCTCCGCGCACTCTAGAAGGATGATGACTGACGCGAGCAACCGAAATCCGGGGATTCTTGCTGAAGTTGTCGCGGTCGGCGAAGTAGAGCCGTGAAAGTGGTTCACGCATGAATCCTAAGCTGTCAGTCATCGTGGTTGTGCATGACATGCAGCGCGAGGCGCCGCGCACACTCTTTTCGTTGAGCCCGATCTACCAGAAAGGCGCCGCTGCGGAGGCCTACGAAGTCGTTGTGATCGATAACGGCTCGACCGCTCCCCTGGACGCAGGCGCAGTCGAAAGGGTGGCGCCAAACTTTCGTTATCATCGACATGAAACTTCCTCTTCGTCGCCAGTGGAAGCAGTCAACCTGGGCGTGGAACTCGCGCGCGGCGATCGCGTGGCCATTTGCGTGGACGGCGCGCGGATTCTCTCGCCCAGGGTGATTCACTACATGCTGGCGGCGTTCCGGGCTTTCGAGAATCCTTTTATCTACACGCTTGGCTGGCACCTGGGGGAGGAAGTCCAGAACATCTCGATCGCGACCGGATATGACCAAATCACGGAAGATCGTCTGCTCGAATCAGTCGACTGGCGCGCCAATGGGTATGCGCTTTTCTTCATCTCGTCGCTTGCCCTCTCGTGCCGCGAAGGATGGTTTTCCCCGGTTGCCGAGAGCAATTGTTTCGCGTTACGCAAATCCGAGTTCGTTAGGCTGGGTGGCTTCAGTAGCGCCTTCCAGGAGCCCGGCGGCGGGCTGGTGAACCTTGATTTCTTTTCTCTCGCCTGCAGCGCGTCGGAATTGACGCCGGTGCTGCTGCTTGGAGAAGGCACGTTTCATCAATTCCACGGCGGAGTCGCGACCAACGTCGGGATGAGGGATCATCCATGGGAGAAATTTCATGCGGAGTATGTGCGCGTGCGCGGAAAGGAGTATGCGACGCCTAAATTCTCTCCTCACTATTTGGGCCGGCTCTCACCCGAGGCACGCCGATTCCTCCCGCAAAAGGCATGAGCGCCCAGGTTGATCACAGGGTGGTTCTTGTGCTCGGGATGCATCGGAGCGGCACGTCTGCCCTGGCGGGCGCGCTCGACGCTCTTGGCTTCGGCTTGCCGGAGAATCTCCTCCCGCCTGCGCCGGATAATCCGGGCGGCTACTTTGAGTCCAGGGATCTGACCCGGTTGAACGAAGAGATTCTCGTCGCCGCGGGCACCGCCTGGCATGATCCGGCGCCGATCGCGGAGGATTGGTTTGCAACGCCCGAGGCGCGCTCTTTTCGCAAACGCGCCCAAGCATTCGTAAACAAAGCGCTTTCAACGTCGCCGACGATTGTGCTCAAGGATCCGCGGCTTTGCCGGCTAGTTCCGTTCTGGCGCTCTTGCCTAACGGATTTGGAAATTTCCTGCGGGTGCATCGTGATTCTGCGCGACCCGCGGGAAGTGGCGCGATCGCTTCAGGTTCGGGTGCTGACGGAGCTAACCCGCCCCGGCGGTCCGCTCTCGATCGCGCGGACGCACTGGATTTGGTTGCGTTACGTCCTTGAGGCGGAAAAAGGAAGCCGCGGCCTGCCACGCGCGTTGCTGACCTATGAATCATTGCTCAACGACGGTCCGCGTGAGCTGGCGGCGATCGCCAGGCTCCTTGACCTCGAATATCCGATCCAGAGCGAAGCGGCCGAGGTCCGATTCGAGCGGGGATTGAAGCGACAGGAGAGCGAGGGAACGGACTCGTTAGGCTGGCCCGCTGTGGCGACGGACTACTACCTCGATTTGGCCGGGCAGATTGGTCGACATGGTGAAGTCGATCGCGAAGCCGTCGACCGGTTTCGCGAAGCGTTCGAGGAGGTCCAGCGCACAGTCGTGCTGCCTAACGAAAAGCCGATTCATTCCTACTCGGCCGCCTACGGCTCCGCCCTGCTCGAGCTGGGCCGCGCACGCGGGACGCTGCGCGATGACGCGCGGCTGCTCTTTGTTTCCGATAACCCAGAGACACGCGGGCATCTCTATCGGGTCGAGCATCACGTATCCGCGCTGCGAGACGGCGGCCTCCAGGCCGACTGGTCCCTCCTTGACGATTTCAATGACGACAAACTAGCCGGGGTCACCGCAGTGATCCTGTTTCGCATCCCATGGGATACGCGGGTAGCCGCGCTCTACGCCGCCTGTCGTGGGCGCGGGGTGAGAATCGCGTTCGACATCGACGATCTCATCTTCGAACCCGAATACATGCGCGAGCCCTATTTCGATTACCTGCGCCTGCTCAATCCAGTGGAACGCGAAAAGTGGGCCGGGAAAGTTCTTGGTTGGCGACAAAGTCTGCTGGAAGCCGATTGCGCCATCGTTTCGACCGCGCCGCTCGCCGCGGCCGCAGAAAAACTGGGTAAACCCGCGGTGGTTTGGCCTAACGGAATCAGTTGGCGAATGCTCGAGGACGCTCGACGTCTTGCCGCGCGGCAGTCGGATCCCGGCGGAATCGTTCGGATCGGTTATGCCTCCGGCGCGCCAACGCATCAGCGGGACTTCGGGCAAATCTCCGCTGTCCTTGCCTCGATTCTGGCGGAACGGTTGGAGGTTCGCCTAACGATTGTCGGTTACCTGGATCTTGCGGAATTTCCGGAATTGGAAGAGCACACGGACCGCATCGAAACTCGCGCGCCAGTCTCGCATCCTGAGCTCGGAGCGGAATACGCGCGCTTCGATATTAACCTCGCTCCCCTTGAGGCGGGCAATCCCTTCTGCGAAGCGAAGAGTGAGCTGAAATATTTCGAAGCCGCGATTCTACAGATCCCGACGGTAGCCTCGGCTACTGTGCCCTACGCGGCGGCGATTCAGTCGGGAATCAATGGCTGCATCGCCCGCGATGAGGCGGAGTGGCGTCTCTCCCTATTGGCGCTGATTGACGATCCATCCCTGCGAAAGCGAATGGGGCAGGCGGCCTATTGGCACGCTCTCGTGCACCATGGCCCGGAGGCGCAATGTCTCGACGGACTTACGGCGACTGGGAAATTGAGCGCGGGCCGAGGGCTTACAGGTAGCCGCCGGTCTTGAGCTTTTTCGTTAGGTCGATTTGGCGCAAGAGAAGCTCGCGGTAAAACGTTTGCACTTCTTTGTCGGGTTCCGCCCGGGTCTTTTTGTCCACCACCACGAGATCATCGACCAACTTTTCCAGGGTCAGTGGTTTACCTTTCACCTGGCAATAAGTGTAGGCGGCCTGGATCGCCGCGCCCAATGCGGCCCCTTCCGAGACCTGCATCGCAATCGTCGGAAAACCGAGCACGTCAGCCACAATCTGCCGCCAGGCCGCGCTCTTACTACCGCCGCCGGTGAGCCGGATTTCCGTCGGGACGATGCCGAGTTCCTTGAAACGCCGCAATCCGTAGGCGAGCCCGAGGGTGACTCCTTCTACAACCGCGCGCGCCAGGTAATCCGGCTTCATCGTCGCGGTCGTTAGGCCGTGGAAAACTCCGACGCCTTTCGGCAGGTTCGGAGTCCGTTCGCCTTGCAGGTAGGGCAGAAAAATCAGCCCGCCGGCGCCGGCTGGAACCTTCGTAACACGTTCCTCCATCGTTGGGATATCCCAACCGACCAGCTCGCGCATTTGCTCGGTGGCGACCGCCACGTTCATCGTGCAGATGAGCGGCAGCCAGTGATCGGTCGCGTCACAAAAGGCCGCGACTTCGCCTTTCGGATCGATCACCGGTTCTTCCGCGAAGGCGCAGATCGTGCCGGAGGTGCCAAGGCTGACCGTGACCACGCCGGAACGAATATTGCCGGTGCCAATCGCGCTCATCATGTTGTCACCGCTCCCGGCGCTGACGAGGGCGTCCTCCGCCAGGCCCCATTCTGCCCGCAGCGTGCTGCGCAGTAATCCAGCCGGACGTTTGGAAGAACGAAGTGGCGCCAACTTCGATTCCAATTTCGAGTCGATGAATTTCAGGATCGGCTTCGACCATTTGCGCGTCCGCACGTCGAGCAGCCCGGTGCCGGAAGCGTCACCATATTCCATTTGCCGCTCGCCGGTCAGCCAGAGATTAAGGTAATCGTGGGGCAGCAGGGCACTCGTTAGGCGACGAAAATTAGCGGGCTCATTTTGCTTTAACCAAAGGAGCTTTGGGGCAGTGTAACCCGGCAGGATGGGATTGCCGGTCAGCTCGATGAGCCCTTCCGCGCCTCCGAATTCCTTGTTCAATTCCTCGCATTGCTCCTCAGTCGACACGTCGCACCAAAGCTTGGCCGGGCGCAGCGGCTCGTTCGCTTCATCGAGCGCGACCAGGCCATGCTGCTGGCCGCTGACGCCAATCGCTTTGATCGCGCCGCGCCGCTCGCCCACTTTCTCGAGGCACTCGGCGACCGTCTCGGCAGCGGCGTTGACCCAGGTTTTCGGATCCTGCTCGACGTGTCCGGGGGGCAGGCCTTCGATCGTGCCGTAGGGCCGCTGGGCGAGGGCCAGAACTTCCCCGGACTCGATATCGAGCAGCAACGTTTTCGTACTCTTGGTTCCGCTATCGATTCCGAGACAAAGCATAAAGTTTGGCTTTCCGCGAGGAGGCGAATTTGAAATTAAGCCTCGTTGGGCGCAATAAGATAGCGATGATCACGAAGCTTCTGCACACACGCTATCGCGTGAATGACTTGGAAAAGACCGTTTCATTTTACCGCGACGTCCTCGGTCTGGAGGAAGTCAGGCGCCATACCTCGGGACGCGGCTCGCAGCTCGTCTTCCTCAAAGCCCCCGGGAGCGAAGAAGAAATCGAGCTTTGCAAATTCGACGAGAGCGGGCCTGTTGTGGTCGGCCCGGACCTGACGCACCTCGCTTTTGAAGTCGATAACATCGAGGAATTCGCGAAGCAGACCGCGGCCAAAGGCTACCCGCTCTCCGATGGTCCGCATCCAAATGGTCGTGGCGGCGCGATTGCTTTTATTGACGCGCCGGAGGGCTACGAGGTCGAGTTGATCCAACGCGGGTCTGATCGTTAGGCTTGCGCGCGTCCGATTCCTTCTGGTAATATTTGCGCCATGATTCGCCGAGCCGTTGCGTTTTGCCGTTTGCCCGGGGCAATCGCGCTCGCGTTCGTTTGTCTCGGCGCAGCGCAGGCGAAGAAGCCGGAAGTCCGCCGGGCGAAGGCGGTGGAAAACGACGACCTGACCGTTGCCTACGAAACGCACGATCTGGATCGCGGAGACCTCGCCGTGCCACGCACCCGGGCCGCCTCAGTGCTGGTCGAGGACGCGCGCACGGGCGAGGTCCTTTATGAAAAAAATGCCGACGCGCCGCGCGCCGCCGCCAGCACTCAGAAACTGCTCACCGCGCTAATCGTAGCGGAAGAGGGCTATCTCGATAAGCGCGTGACGGTGCAAACGGTCGATACCTTGGCCGAGCCGGTCCGGCTCAATATCAGGCCCGGTGATTCGTATCAGCGGATCGACCTCCTGCGCGCGCTGCTGGTAAAAAGCCCTAACGATGTGGCGCGTTGCCTGGCCCGCGACAACGCCGGCAGCATCGAGCTGTTTGCCGAGAAGATGAACGCCAAGGCACGCGCTTTGGGCGCGACGCATTCGAACTTTGTGAACCCCAACGGTCTTCCGATTCCGGATCAATATTCGACCGCGCGTGACTTGTCCCGGATCGCGCGCGCGGCTTACACGAATCCGACCATTCGTTCGATTGTCTGCCTTCCGCAGTTGGTTTTTCGTTTTGCAAACGGCCGCACCCGCGAGTTGGAAAACACGAACAAGATTCTCAAGAGGCTTCCATACTGTAACGGAATGAAGACCGGCTACACGGAAGCGGCGGGCCATTGCCTGATCGCGAGCGGCACCATTCCCGGGCGCGACGTCATCGTCGTCGTTCTCGGCGACAGCAAGTCGGGCGTCTGGCAGGACGCTTCGGCGTTGCTTTCCTGGGGCCTCCAGCGGATGTAATTCACGCGCCCGGCGGCGCGTGGATGAGCGAACCTTTCGAGGAACAATTGGAAGCGCTGCATGCGCGCGCCCTCCATCGCAAGCTGCGCGAGATCGGCACTCCGCAGGGCGCGGAGGTGCGGATTGTCGGGCGGCAACTGGTTAATTTTTCTTCCAACGATTACCTTGGCCTGGCAGCTGATCCGATTCTCCGCAAGGCCGCGATCGCCACGATCGAGGAATTCGGAGTGGGCGCGGGTGCTTCGCGCTTGGTCAGCGGCACGCAATCGCCTCACGTCATTCTCGAAAGCACGCTCGCGAAATGGAAGCAGGCGCCTGCGGCAATTTGCTTCAGCAGTGGCTACGCAGCGGCGGTTGGGACCTTGCCGGCGCTCGCCACGAAGCAGGACGTCGTGATTCTCGATAAGCTTTGCCACGCTTCGCTCATCGATGGGGCGCGCCTCAGCGGAGCGACGCTCCGCGTTTTTCCCCATAATCATCTTGGCAAACTGGAGAGCCATCTCGAGTGGGCGCGCCGCGAACATCCGGAAGCGCGCGTCGTCGTGGTCACCGAATCGGTCTTCAGCATGGATGGAGATCGCGCGCCGCTCCGCGAGCTGGTTGAGTTAAAGAAACGATTCCACGCCACTCTCCTGCTCGACGAAGCGCATGCCATCGGCGTGATCGGGCCGCACGGCCGGGGTCTGGCGGCCGAACTCGGTCTGGAAAAGGAAATTGACGTCCAGCTTGGCACGCTCAGCAAATCGTTAGGCGTGAGCGGCGGCTATATTTGTGGTTCGCGCAACCTGATCGATTGGTTGATTAATCGCGCTCGCTCCTTCGTTTTCTCCACCGCGCCGCCGCCGGCGCTGGCCGCGGCGGCCACGGCGGCGATTCGTTTTCTCAACTCGGAAGAGGGCGACGCACGCCGGAAACTCCTTTGGCGCCGGATTGTGCAGTTCCGAAAACTGCTCCCGGATGGCGGGGCCGCCTTCGGCCAGCCATCGGCCGCAATCATCCCATGGATGGTGGGCGACGAACGTCGAGCGTTGGATTTCGCCCGTGCCTTGCAGCAGGAAAGCTTTTTCGTTCCCGCAATCCGCTACCCGACCGTGGCTAAAGGAGCGGCCCGCCTCCGGATCACCATCAGCGCTGCTCATTCCGCCCTGCAGATCGCCTCGTTAGGCGATGTCCTGGGGCGGTTGGCTGGGCAGGCGAAAGCTGCCGCCTAGAGACTGGAGCGGCGCTGGTGCGAAGAAGCGGCGTCGGAATGTAGGCTGGATTGGTGGCCGGGTTCGCCGGGCCTTCGGCGGGAATATCGGCTTCCGGGCCTTCCGCGGGAGTGCCGGAATCGCCGCATCGCGTAAACTGGCGCTCTTGTCGTCGATGCGGTTTTAGTTTTCATTTTCTACGTTCGAGCCGGGCCAAGTGGTTACTTCTGCACGGTGTCAGGTTTCAAAAGACATATTGCAGGAGGTTGAGCCCAAGTTGCCTGCTCCAGAGAGAGCCGAGGCCATTTGTGGGCTGGTGCGTTCCAATGCGTGCCGATTTGGGCGACTTCGGACGGGGCCTAATCGAAGCGTTCCAAAATGGCGCGCAGCTTTTCGCGCGTTGCAGCCGGCCATAACGACCGGTCGGTAACAAGGGAGGAATCGAGTGCCCGATGTTCCGGCCAATCGGGGGTTGCCGGGATGCGTGGGATGACCGCGGCCAGGAGTTTCTTGGCCGTCTCGGCGTTCGCGACCAGATGCTCGATCACGGTCTGCGCGGAGACGGGTTCCTCCTCGACTTTCCAGCAATCGTAATCCGTGATCATGGCGATGGTGGCGAGGGCGATCTCTGCTTCGCGCGCCAGCTTTGCTTCCGGCAGGTTGGTCATGCCGATCACGTCGAAGCCATGGCGGCGATTGAGCTCCGATTCCGCGCGGGTTGAAAACGCCGGACCGTCCATGTTGACATAGGTGCCGCCATTGTGGACGCGTATGCCTAACGAGGAGGCCGCCTCCGCGAGGAAGTTCCGCAGTGCCGCGCAAATCGGGTCCGCAAAACTGATGTGGGCGGCGATCCCGTTCCCGAAAAAAGTGTGGTCGGCCCGCTGGCTCGTCCGGTCGTAAAATTGCGAGGGCAGGAGCACATCGCGCGGGGCGTAGCGTTCCTGCAAGCTGCCGACTGCCGTCACGCAAATAATCCAGCGCACGCCTAACGAACGGAGGGCGTAGATATTGGCGCGATGATTCAGCTCGTGCGGGAGAATGCGGTGGCCACGGGCGTGCCGGGGCAGGAAATAGACGGGTCGTCCATCAACCTCCCCGCCGATGATCACATCGGAAGGCGCGCCAAAAGGCGTGTCGACCGCGAACTCCTGCGAATCGTGGAAACCTTCGATCTGATAAAGGCCACTCCCGCCGATGATGCCAATGGCCGCATTTTCTGATTTCATTGTGGTTGGGGATTATTCAAAACGGATTCGCTTGGGAAGGGGATAATCGTTTTTGAGAAAGGTGCAAAATGGCCCAACCGCCGCAGGCGAACAGCTTCGCTACACCGCCCTAACGAAATAGCCATCTCGCCGCGATGGCGGGCTGCGCCCATTTGTGTATCGTTGGCCCTCGCCGATGCCGAAATTTTTCATCAAAACCTACGGCTGCCAGATGAATGAGCGCGACTCCGAACAGGTCGCGCGTTCGCTGATCGACCGCGGCTACGAGGCGGCGGCCAGCGAAGCGGAAGCCGATGTCGTGCTCCTCAACACTTGTAGCGTGCGCGACATGGCGGACGCGAAGGCGCTCGGCAAGATGGGCATGCTGGGCAAGATGGCGCAGGAGCGGCCGGAGAAAGTTTTCGGTTTTCTCGGCTGCATGGCGCAGGCGCGCGGCGCGGAATTGTTGCAGCGCATGCCGCACGTCGATCTCGTCGTGGGGACGCAGAAGTTTCATCGCGTGGCGGATTACGTGGAGGAGTTGGTGGCGAAGAAGCGCGCTCGCCGGATGGACGACCCGCGCTGTTCGATCGTCGATACCCAAGAAGAAGCGGGCTCGCAGGAAACGATCCGGGAGCACGCGCTCCGGGCGCGACAGGCGACCGCTTTTGTCTCGATCATGCAGGGCTGCAACATGCACTGCACCTTTTGCATCGTGCCGCGAACGCGCGGCGTCGAGCGCAGCCGGACGATCGCCGCGATCGTTAGGGAAGTGCGCGAACTCGTCGCGCGCGGCGTGAAAGAGGTGACACTTCTCGGCCAGATCGTGAATCTTTACGGTCGGCACGAATTTCCGGCGGTCGCCGCTGTAGCCGGAGTCGGTGACCCCGGTCTCCGCAAGAGCCCTTTCGTGCAGTTGCTCGAAGCAGTCCACGAAGTCGACGGACTGGAACGTCTTCGTTTTACTTCGCCGCATCCGATTGGCTTCCGCGCGGATCTGGTCGAGGCGCTGCGCGATTTGCCGAAGCTTTGCGAACACGTCCATCTTCCGCTGCAATCCGGCTCTGATCGGATTTTGAAGGCGATGCACCGCACTTATACGGCGGAGAAATATCTTCGCCTGGTCGACCAACTCCGAGCGACATCCCGCGAAATGGCCCTAACGACGGATGTGATTGTCGGTTTTCCGGGGGAAACGGAGGAGGACTACGAGAAAACACGGGCCCTCGTTGAGCGCATCCAATTCGATAACGCTTTTGTCTTTCGTTACTCGCCGCGGAGCGAAACGCCGGCCGCGGAAATGGCGGCGCAGATCGAGGAGCAGGTGAAAGAGGCGCGCAATCACGATCTGCTTACGGTCGTGGATGCGGCTGCGAAGAAAGCCGGCGCGCGCCTTGTGGGACGCGAGGTGGAGATTCTCTGCGAAGGACCGAGTAAGACGAACCGGCAACGCTTAACGGGTCGGACGCGCGGTAACAAGATCGTCGTCTTCGAAGGGACAGAAGACGACATCGGCCGGTTGATCGTTTTGAAAGTGACACAATCCACTGGCTTCAGCCTGTCTGGGATGAAGCCAGGAACGGCGGCGAGTTGTCATTTGGCGCCGATGGAAGAACTTCTGCCGCCCGTTGTGGCTGCTTCATGATCTACTCACTTTCTCTGCATACCGCCGGCTTGATTGCCGGTTTTTTGCTTGCCCTGCTCAGCCTTCTTCTCCTGCCGGCCCGCAATTCGCTTTCGCATTTTCCCCGCTCGCGCCTGGCCGGAGCCATCCTGCTGACGATTGACTTCATCTGGAGCTTCTGGCTTTTGGTCACGATGGAAATGGGCGAATTCTCCAGTTTCCGGCGACCGTTGCTATTTATTTTACCGGCTGCATTTCTCCTCGTGCTGCGCTTCGTGGATGAATTTCTCGCGGTCCGCGCGCTCGGAATTCTTTGCCTGCTTGCCGCCGAACCGCTGCTCGACGCGGCGTTTTTGCGACCGGAAACAAGTCGGGTGCTCGTCACGCTGCTGGCCTATTTGATGATCGTGGCCGGTTTGTTCTGGGTCACGATGCCTTATCTCCTGCGCGATCAGATCCAGTGGGGCACGAAATCCAACGGGCGTTGGCGCCTGCTTTCCGGCTTGGGATTTGTCTTTGGCGCTCTGATTTTGGTTTGCGCCTTCGTCGCTTACTAACGCTTCGCGCTTTAACCTTGAGCCGCATCCTGGTGATTCGCGGGGGAGCGATTGGTGATTTCATTCTCACCCTGCCAGCGATTAAATTGCTGCGCGCTTCGTTTCCCACGGCCCACTTCGAGATTCTCGGTTACCAGCATATTGTCGCGCTCGCGCAGATGAGCGGCTACGTGAATGCGACCCGCTCGATCGAATACGGTGCCTTATCGAGCTTCTTCAGCCGCGGCGGCGAATTGGCTCCCGACCTCATCGAATACTTCGGGAGTTTCCAACAGGTTGTCAGCTACCTCTTCGATCCGGATGAGATTTTCGCCGCAAACTTGAAGCGTGCCGGCGTGAGGAATTTCCTCTCCGGTTCACCAAAGATGAACGACGAGGAGCATGCGGCGCGGCAGTTGGCGCGTCCGCTTGAGCGCCTCGGGCTTTACCTGGAAAATCCGGGGGCAGTCATTGTGCCTAACGGAAAACGCCAGTTCGACCCGGCGCTTATCGCGATTCATCCCGGGAGCGGCAGCGCGGCGAAAAATTGGCCGCTCGAGCGCTTCGTCGCCGTTGCTCGGTCGCTGCTGGCAGACGATGGAAACCGCCATCTGCTCGTGGTCGGCGGTGAAGCGGACGAAGCGCGTCTCGCTCAATTGGCGGACGCGTTGCCTAACCAAAAGCTGAAGTGGGCGCAAAACCTGCCGCTCTCCGAACTGGCTGCTCAACTGCAAAATTGTGCCGTCTTCCTTGGTCACGACAGCGGCATTTCGCATCTGGCTGCGGGGGTCGGCACGCCGTGCCTGCTTCTTTTTGGCCCGACCGATCCGGCGGTCTGGGCGCCGGCCAATCCGTGGGTCCGCGTCTTGCGCGCGCCCAGCCAGAGGATGGATGGCATCGACGTTCGCGAGGTGTGGGCGGCGCTGAGTTCGCTGTAGCCGGGGACGCTGTCCCCGGCTGATTTCCAGGTTGCGACCGGGGACTACAAGAATCCTTTTTTACGAGCTAATGCGCATCGGCATCAAGACGTAAAGGAACGGGCTCTGAATCTTGATTACCCCCGGACTCATCTCGTCGATCAAATCGAGAAAAACTTCGTCCTCCGTCAGGTTGCGAAGCGGCGCCATCAGGAATTCCGGATTGAACGCGATCGAAAATTCGCGGCCCTTGTAGGCGACCGGCAACGATTCCTTCGCTTCGCCGACTTCAGGCGTGTTGGCAGTGATTTCGATGTTGTTCTTGGAAAAGTTGAGCTTGATCGAGTTCGACTTATCGCTCGCGAGGAGCGAGACGCGGCGCAGGGAATTGAGAAATGTTTCGCGCTCGAGGGTGACGCGCTCCTTCATCTCGCCCGGAATGACCTGGCGATAGTTTGGATAATTTCCCTCGATCAATTTCGAAACGAGGAGCGTGTTGTTGAGATCAAAAGCGATCTGGCCGCTGCTCACGCTCACTCGGACGTCGCCGTCATCGATCAGGAGACGCTGCAATTCCGTCACCGCCTTTGTCGGGACGATGATGTCGGCTTCATGGCTCCGCGGAAATTCCAGATCGATGTCGAGCATCGCGAGCCGGCGGCCATCAGTCGCGACCAGCATCAGCTTGTTATCTTTGAAGCTGAAAAGAACACCATTCAGCACGTAACGCGTCTCGTCCGTCGAGATCGCGTAGGAGGTTTTGCGCAGACCGTCGCGTAAGTCTTTCTGCCGAATGGTGACGACCTTGGAATCATCAAACTTCGGGAGGGGCGGAAATTCTTCCTCCGGCAGCCCGAGGATTTTAAAAAAACTTTGCCCGCTGCGAATGGAAGCGGCGTTCTTGCTATCGACGTCGAACTGGATCTCGCTCGAGGGCAGCTCGCGAATAATCGTGAACAGCCGGCGCGCCGGCAGGGTGGTAGCGCCTTCCTTTTCGATCGACGCCTCGAAACTTCCGCGCACCCCGACATCCAGGTCGGTAGTCGTTAGGCGCACTTCACTTCCGTTCGTCTGCAGGAGGACGTTGGAGAGGATCGGCAGCGTGGTGCGCGTGCTGACGACGTTCTGAACTTGTTGCAAACATTCGAGGAGCTTTTCTTTCGTGACGCTAAATTTCATGAAGGCGGATAGGAGTCGTTAAGATGTAAGGCTTCCGATTTTATCCGGCAACCGCAATCTCGCGGGGAAAGCTTAACGTTGCAGGGCGCTGTCGATAAACGAAATCGTTTGCCGGATTTTATCCTGCTCCTTCATCCGCTTCTTCACCTGCTTGCAGGCGTGCAGGACAGTGCCGTGATCGCGCCCGCCAAAAGCTTCGCCGATTTCGTTGAGGGAAGCTTTCGTTAGTTCGCGAGCGAGATACATAGCGATCTGGCGCGGGAAAGCGATGTTGGCGGGGCGGCGCTTGCTCGTCATGTCGGCGAGACGCACGTCGTAATGCTCGGCCACGCGCCGCTGGATCTGGTCGATCGTGACCGCGCGCCGCGCTTCCTCCTGCAGGATGTCCTTCAGAAGGTGCTCGACGACTTCGTGCGTCAGTTCTTTCCCGCTGAGCGAAGCAAACGACGCCACTCGCATGAGCGCGCCTTCCAATCGGCGAACGTTTGTCTTGATGCGTGTCGCGAGAAAATCAAAAATCTCATCGCGCAATTTGATCTTCAGCGTGAAAGCCTTCTTGCGCAGGATCGCCATCCGCGTCTCGACATCAGGCGGCTGAAGTTCCGCGGTCAGGCCCCATTCGAAACGCGAAACAAGCCGGTGCTCGAGGTTGGCGATCTCCGAGGCGGGCCGGTCGCTCGAGAGCACGATCTGTTTATGGCCGTCGAAGAGCGTGTTGAAAGTGTGGAAAAATTCCTCCTGCGAACGTTCCTTGCCGCCGAGGAAATGAATGTCGTCAATCAAGAGCAGGTCGGCCTGGCGATAGCGTTTGCGGAATTTGACCAGGTTGTTGTGCTGGATGGCGTCGATGAACTCGTTGATGAAAAGCTCGCTCGAGAGATACATGACGCGGGTGTTCTTACCGTGTGCGCCGATGTATTGCCCGATCGCCTGCATGAGGTGGGTCTTGCCGAGCCCGACCCCGCCGTAAATGAAAAGCGGGTTGTAAGTTTTGGCTGGCGATTGGGCGACGGCCAGGCTCGCGGCATGCGCGATCTCATTGTTAGGCCCGATCACGAAGGACTCGAAAGTGTTTCGCGGATTCAGGCCCGGCGTCTTGTTGGCGCGCGCCGCCGCGACTTGCGCGCGCGTCGAAGCCGCGGGTTCTGGATCGGCGGCATCGGAGCCGGCCGAAGTGTCGACCGCGCAAACAAACTTCACCTCCCGCGGTCCGCCGAGCACTTCGGTGATCGAGGCCTGCAGCGCCGGCATATGGTTACTCTCGATCCAGAACTGATAGATATTGTTGGGAACCAAAAGCGTGACCGCGTCGGCGTTCGCGCTGGTCAATTTTACCGCCGAAAACCAGCGCTTAAAAGTATCGGCGCTAACCTGGGGTTTGAGGGCAGTGGAAAGCTTCGTCCACAACTGGTCACACTTCTCGTCCATGGCGACTTGTTAACAGCGTTAAATAACGCCGGAAACGCTCGGAAAAGTTGAGTTGAGTCCGCCGACGCGCCGCACGGGTGCGAAGCAGAACGAACCGAATCGTTCGTTAGCACGAGGGAAAATCCGGCGTAAAAATTTATTACACGAGGGGAAAATAATGTTTTTACCGGGCCGGGAGTTAAACGACGGCAACAGGGCCGGCGCCCGAATGCTAGCCCCAAAATAATTTCTGTTTTTTTTCATGATCTGACTCCGCCTTCAGGCCTTAACCTTGTTCACATCTTGTTCACACCCGGTTTCTGTTGCTCCCGGCCTGCGGCTCCAGATTAGAAATCGGGTCCGGTCATCACAAGAAAAAAGCAGAACTTTATTTTGTCGAACCGCGCAAAAAAATCTTGACGCAAAATCATCTCTGGCAGGTCTGCTTTTTTCACTCTAGGGCGATTTTTTGAGGAGCCGAAGAATTCGTTAGGCAAGGCCCGAAATTGGATGAGACCAGCTCCAATTCGCGGTGGAAGAAGTGAATAGCAAGTCGCGGAAAAAGGTTCGCGAAGACCGCGATATGCCCGAAATTCCGAAACGAAAAAGCGGATGAAACAAATCGGACAACGAAAAGCGAGAGTGCGCGGAGCTTTCGCCGCTCTCATGATCGGCCCTTTGCTCCTTCTCGGCGGCTGCCTGATGGGCCCGCCGGTGTCGCCAACCGTGACGCAGGTCGTCCTGATGTGGCTCAAACATCCGAATCGTCCAGGCGATCGCGCGCAACTGACCCGGGCCGCGAACTCCCTGCGGATGATCCCCGGAGTGCTGCGGGTGCAAGCCGGCGGTGCCATCCCACCAGTCGGGCCGCATTGGCCGCGGGATTTCGACCTCGGAGTCGTGATCACTTTTCGTGACCGGGTTGCCCTGCAGCGTTACGAGAAAGATCCGCGTCATCTGGATGCGATGCGCCGCTATTTGCAGCCGCTCGTCCGCCACTACGAGGTATACAACCTTCCGAATCGTTAGGCCAAATGCGTTTCCTGCCCGCGGCTTTGCTCGCTTTGCTTTTTCCGGTTTGCGCTTCCCTGGCGGATGAGATTCCGCCTCCCTTCGGCTTTCGCTGGGGAGATACTTCGACCCGGGTCGACAGGGTCCTGAAGGGCGCAAAAGCCAAGACCGTCAATCGGGAAAAAAACGGCGGCCAGGAAACCTGGACAGTCGAGGGACTGATCCACCCCGGCTTGAAGCGGACGCTTTTTACCTTCAAGGACGGAGCACTGGCCCAGATAGAATTGCAGTACGAATATCCAGACTGGACGCTGGAACATTACAACAGCCGGATGGGCGAGGTCCGGCGCTATTTCGACGGAAAATATGGAACTGGTCGTCTGATTTCGCGTTCGCGCGATAACGACACGGACGTGATTCAAACTCTCGTCGGTTACCAGTGGGTGGTGGGAAAATCAGCCCTCGAGCTGTTTTACTTTTCCGCGCAAAAAGAGCCTAACGTTTACCGTAATATCACGGTGACGTATAAAGCGCTCTGATTACAGTTCGCCCCGCTGCATTCGCTTCAGACGGCTGCGCAGTGCAACCTTGGTCGCCGCGCTCATCCGGTCGATGAAGAGGATGCCGTTCAGGTGATCGACTTCGTGCTGCAACGCCCGCGCGAGTAAACCGCTGGCTTCGATTTCCAGCGGTTCGCCCTCGAGAGATTGAGCTGTTAGCACGACGGAAATTGAGCGCCGAATGTCCCCCGTGATCTCCGGAAAGCTGAGGCACCCTTCGAGTCCGATCGCCGTCTCATCACTGAGCGTGAGTTCCGGGTTCACGAGGACCAACGGCATCGACATTTTTGGATCCACTTCCGCGCCATTCAAAATCATCGTGCTCGCCTGATCCTCGGCACCGGCCACGTCGACGACGGTTATTTGCAGCGCTTCACCAATTTGCTGCGCAGCCAGGCCGACACCGTTGGCCTCGTGCATGGTCTCGATCATTTTCATGGCCAGCTCGCGCACCCGCTCGTCGATGATCTCGATTCGTTTCCCTTTGGCGCGCAGGACCGGATCGCCATAATGAACGATCGGCAAATTCATTTCGCCGACGGCTGGGTAAAGGCGGGGAGGTTTTTCACTCCGGCCAGTTTGAGGGCGTCCATCACTTTAATGATGATTCCGAAAGAAGCTTTCTCATCCGCCTTTAAAACCAGCGTGCTTTTGCGCGCCGGCGGCAGATTTTCGATTGCCGACTGCAATTCCTCAACGACGATCGCCTTGCCATCGAGTCTGAGCGCGTCTTCCGCGTCCACGCTCACGATCGCGTGCTCGAGTTCCGCCGGCTTTGCGCTCGAAGTTTTTGATTCCGGCAGATTGATCTGCACTTCCGGCTGATCTTTCTTGAAAGTGGTCGAGACGACAAAAAAGATGAGTAGGATGGTCAGGATATCGACCAGTGAGACGATGATGATCGAGGGAGCGCGTCGTTTCCGAACGGCAAACTTCATGGCGGCGAATCAGCGAACTGGTCAGGTCAACGGCGTTGGCGCGTGGGACATGGCCGGCGCCGGGACCGAGCTGGTGACCCGCTGTGACGTCCCTTCCGGGATGCGGCCGTAATAACATTTACTGATCAATTCCACGACCAGCGTTTCCATTTCCACCGACATGACCTCAACCTTTTTCGAGAAATAACTGAACGCGATGAGGGTCGGGACCGCGATCGATAGACCGAAGACGGTCGCATTCAATGCTTCGGCAATACCGAGGGCGATCGCTTTCGTGTCGGCTGAGCCGGCGCCGAGCCCGAGATGGGAAAACACATGGACGAGGCCGGAGACGGCGCCGATCAGGCCTAACAATGGCGCGATCCCGGTGATGATCTCGAGCACGATTAACCCTTTCTCGAGGATCACCATTTCATGCCGGGCCCGGGTCTCGACTGCTTCGATATTTTCCGAACGCGGCGCGCGTAAATGCTGGAGCGCGACGCGGGCGATGCGAGCGAGCGAAGAACTATCCTGGCGCACGACCCGCAAGAGCCGCTCCGGGTTACCGCCGGGCTGGAGGAGTTCGATCTCGCTCTCGATTACGAACGGAATGACGAATTTTCGCCGCAACGCCATCGTCCGCAGGATGATAACGGTCAGGGCCACGATCGAACAGATGAGCAGCGGCCACATGAAGAGGCCGCCCCGGAGCAGGAAATCGATGACCGACTGGAGCGGGTTAGCGGCCTCGGCGAGATAGAGAGCGGTCATCGGTTGGCGAAAATCGTGAAGGATTCCTCCATTGTAAAGCGGCCTTCCGGAAGTGTGGCGAGGAGGTCTTCGGGAATCGGCGGGAATTTGGTTTCCTGAATCGAGCGGAGGGCGATGCTCGCGGAAGCCTCGTTTGCGGTGTTTTCCGTCATACGCAGATTTCGCGCGCTGCCGTTGGCCTCGATCTCAAATGTCACGGAGGTCGTACCGATGCTGATCAGGTCGATCTTTGCCGCGGTATAATGATACCAGCGCGATCCGATCGCGTCCTCGAGCAGTTTCTTGTAGCGGCCTTGAGGAGTGCCGACGGCGTTGACTGCAGAGCGGCCCCGATTGGTGATTCCGCCGCGGATAATGGTTTGCTGCTGAAGATCGCGATAGGCTGAGGCTGGCTTCGGTGGCGTGGCGGTTTCCTCGGGCGTTGGAGTTGGCGTTTCCGTTGGCGTGGGAATCTCCGTCTTTTCCTCCGTGTCCGGAGGTGAAGGGACCGGCGTCGGAGTCTGGGTAAGAAGAGCCAGCTGATCAGGTGCTGGAGTGGATGCGACAGGAGTGGCGGTCTCGTTAGGCGTGGGCGTTGCGCTGGGGGCGGCCGTTGGGGTCGGTTTGGGCTGCGGCGTGGATCCGGCGCTGGCGAAGGAATTCTCGTGCTCTTCCAGGTTCATAAAGGGCCGATCCTTGCCGTCCTGGCCGGGGAGCTGGCTGTTCGTTGTGGCTGCCTTTTCCGCCGCCGCGACCGAGTCTTCGTTCGCCTCGAACGTTTTCTCCTTTGGTTTGACCGCAGATTTGCGCGCCGGATCGACCGTCACCATCGGCGCATTTTTGGGAACGACCGGCGGTGGTGTCGGCTCCGGTTCCTGCATGATGGTGAGCTGCGGCACCTGCGGTTCCTCGAGGGCAACATCCTGCCGGTTGCCGCCGAAAGCCGCGAGCGAGAGCCCGATTAAAACGTGCAGCACAACGGAGGCAAGCACCGCCCACCAGACTTTGCGCCGATCTCGATTTGGTACCGTCATGTGCAACGCCGTTCCGGGGAAAATGTCGCGCCTAACGAAAGCGCAGGTGCGGACGGTAAGCGAGTTTCCTCAGGCGGGAAATTATCTCACCTCGTGCCGGGTGACAAACGGCGCGGAGCCGTCTTCCGGGCATGGTGAAAAAGATACTGCTGGGCGTAGCCGCCATGCGCCCCGAAATGGTTCGCCGCGAAGTCGCGCAACTTGCCGGCCGTCATCTTGCGGCGCCGCGGAAAATATTTTTCCAGCAGGACGCGCTCGACCCAGACGTCGATCGGAAACGCGCGCAGCCGTTCGTAGGCGAAAAGCATCACGCAATTTGCGACTTTGTTGCCGACGCCGGGCAGCGCGCAGAGCCGGGCGCGCAATTCGTCATCCGGGAGCCGGGCGATTCGATCGAGATCGACCTCCCCCCGGCTGATCAGTTGTGCGGTTGCGAGAAGATTTTTGGCGCGGTAACCAAGCGCGCACTCGCGCAGGTCTCTTTCGCTCAGGGCAGCGATCCGCTCCGGAGTTGGGTAAACGTAAAGAGTTTCCTCGCCTAACGACTTCGGTTTGCCGAAGCGGCGCCTGAGGGTGTGCGAAATCTGCCGGATGTGCGCCACCTGTTTCATCGAGGAAGTGATAAAGCTGGCCAGGCATTCCCAGCGTGGCTGGCGGATGATGCGCAGCCCGCGGCAAAACTCTGCCGCGCCTTGCATTGCCGGGTCACGCGGAAACGAAGCGCAGATTTCCGCCAATGGATGATCGAGTGCGAAGTAGCGCGCCACCACCCCCGGCGGAGCGCCCACAATTTCGAGCGCGTTCCCGCGCTGCTCCACGTAAACCGCCCGCTCGCCGATCGCGCCGAGAAATCCGGCACCGGATGGTTCCCAGTGAAACGTCTGGCCGGAATCGAGCGTCAGCGCGAGATCGAAGTCGGGCGCCGGAATTCTCATGGCGGGACGATACGTTAGGCGTGAGCCGCGCAAAAACTCTTTGCGCTCCGCGCGAATTCTGGCAGCAAACAACCGGTGGATGCACGCCTGCTGATCGATTCCGGAGTCCTCCTCCTCTACTTCTTTGTCATCATCTTCATCGGCCTCTACATGGGCCGGAAGGAGGACAGTCTCGAAGACTTCGCGCTCGGTGGACGGAAGATCCCGTGGTGGGCGGTGCTCGCTTCGATCATCGCGGCTGAGACCAGCGCCGGGACTTTTTTCGGGACGCCGGGGGAAGGTTTTGCGCTGCGCAATTACACCTATCTCCAGCTCGCCCTCGGGACCATCATCGCGCGCATTTTGGTCAGCTACATTTTCATCAAGCCGTATTACGACCACAAAGTTTTCTCGATCTATGAATACCTGACGGTGCGTTTCGGAACCCGTACGAAAAACGCTGCGTCCGCGGTTTTCATGATCACGCGCCTGCTCGCTTCCTGGGCGCGGCTTTACGTCGGCGCGATCGCCCTTGCCCTCGCTTACGAGATGATCAGCGGCGTCCACCCTAATGCGACGCAGACGCTTTGGATCTATGTCCTTTCCACGATCGCGATCGTTATTCTGACCGCCGTCTACACGACGTTAGGCGGAATCAAGGCCGTCATCTGGACGGACTTCATCCAGGCTTCGATCATGTTCGGGAGCGCGCTCGTCGCGGTCGCGCTGCTTTACTTCTCCATCCCCGGCGGTTGGGATGAAATCGTCGCCCGCCTCGGTGGTTTTCACTGGAACGATTTCTTCACCACCGGACTCGATCCGGCGAAACACGGCTGGCAAAAAATCGTCGCCATGTTCGGCGTCGAGTACACGATCTTTGCCGGACTTTTCGGTGCCACCTTTATCACGATGGGAACGCATGGTACCGACCAGGACATGGTGCAACGGATGCTGACGGCGCCTGATATCCGGCGCAGCCGGCGCTCGCTCATTCTTTCCGGGCTGGCCGATATCCCGATCGCCTTCACATTCTTGACCATTGGCCTGCTGCTCTGGGTTTACTACCAGGTGCACCCCGACCCGACCCTCTCGAAAACGCCTAACGAAACCTTCTGCCACTACATCCTTTACCAGATG
This sequence comes from Chthoniobacterales bacterium, assembly GCA_051003415.1. GTDB lineage: Bacteria > Verrucomicrobiota > Verrucomicrobiia > Chthoniobacterales > UBA10450 > Palsa-1392. Next base: position 25,759 of record JBPCLI010000148.1, read on the forward strand.
CCGGTTGGCCTGCGCGGTCTGCTCATTGCCGGCATCTTCGCGACCACCATGGGCTCGCTCAGCACTGCCTTGAACGCCCTCGCCACCAGCTTCACCCGCGATTGGTATCAGCCCTACATCAATCCCGGCGCGGGCGAAGAAGAGAGCCTGCGCGCCGTGCGCTGGGCCACGGTCGGATTCGCCATCCTCATGATCGTTGTTGCCTCGGCCACATCCTATTGCGTGATCGTTTTGCCTAACGTTCGCATCATCCCGATCGCGCTCGGCATCTTCGGCTACACTTACGGCTCGTTACTCGGCATTTTTTTCTGCGGCATGCTCACCAAAACCCGCGGCGCCGACTGGGCCAACCCGCTCGCCATGATCTGCGGTTTTCTCTTCGTCGCGCTGATCAGCAACTTGCCTAACGACATCGCGCGCATTTTCGGCGCGAAGCTCTATCGCCCGCCGAGCTGGCTGCCGATCATGGAATTCCCCTGGTGGATCTGCTTCGGCACGATCGTCACCTTCCTGGTGGCGTTTCTTTTCCGCACCGGCACGGTCGCGGTGCCGGTCCGCCATGGCGCCGCGCGCCAGTAGCGCGCGAGCCCGGTCGCCCTCAGATTGAGGCCGTATGCGAAACAAGAAAGTCGCGCTGGTCACCGGCGCCAACAAAGGGATCGGGTTTGAAGTCGCGCGGCAGCTCGCGCGGATGGATTTCCGCGTTTTTCTCAGCGCGCGCAATGTCGAGGCCGGGCGCAAGGCCGCCGCCAGGATCACTGAGGGCGAGATTATCTTTCTCGAGCTCGATGTTTCCAAGGCCGAGAGCATCGGGGTGGCGGCCAGAGAATTCTCGCGTCACGCCGACCGGCTCGACGTCCTCGTGAATAACGCCGGCATCCTGCTCGATGAGGACAAATCTGCGGTCACCGTCACGGGCGACATCTTCGAACAAACGCTGCGCACGAACGTCCTCGGTCCGTGGCTTGTCGCACAGGCCTTCGTTCCATTTCTCGAGAAAAGTGCCGCGCCTCGCATAGTCAACGTCTCCAGCGGCGGCGGGCAGTTGGCGGACGGCGCCGACGGTTGGGCGCCTGGTTATTGCGTCTCGAAGACGGCGCTGAATGGCGTCACGGTGCAGCTCGCGGCCGCCTTGCCGAAGTTTGCGGTTAACAGCGTTTGCCCCGGGTGGGTTCGCACCGAAATGGGCGGCGAGAACGCGCGACTCTCCGTGGCTGTAGGCGCGTCCGGCATCGTCTGGCTCGCCGCCGAGGCGCCGCAGGATTTGACCGGGAAATTCTTCCGCGACCGCAAAGTCATCCCGTGGTGACAACCGCCGGCGAGGCGCGCTTCGACGCCCGAGCTCAATTCCAGGAATTGCTGCGCAATCCCGAGCCGATCCTCGCGCTCGCGCCGATGCAGGACGTCACCGACCTGCGCTTCATGCGCCTGATCAGCGGCTACGGAAACGCCGACATCTATTTCACCGAATACTTTCGCGTCCTGCCCGATTCCCGGCTCGATCGCGACATCCTCTCGTCCATCACGCAGAACCCGACCGGCCGCCCCGTCATCGCGCAGATGATCGGCAACGACATCGCCGCACTCGTCCGCACCGCGCGCGAATTGCAGCATTATCCCGTCGTCGCGATCGATCTTAACCTCGGCTGCCCCGTCCCAGTCGTATATCGCAAATGCGCTGGCGGCGGACTCCTTCGCGACCCCGGCCGCATCGACCAAATCCTCGGCGCCCTTCGCGCTGCGATCGACATTCCGTTCACCGTCAAGACCCGGATCGGCTTCGAAGATGCCGGAAACTTCGACCAAGAGCTGCTCCCCATTTTCGCCCGCCACTCGCTCGACCTCCTCACCATCCACGCCCGCACCGTGAAGGAAATGTATCGGAGCGCGCCGCGTTACGACTTCATCACGCGCGCCGTCGCCGCCCTCTCGTGTCCCGTGCTCGCGAACGGCAACATCTATTCCGCCGCTAAAGCCGCCGAAGTCCTCGCCCTAACGAACGCACGCGGGCTCATGATCGGCCGCGGCGTCATCCGCAATCCCTGGCTCTTCCGCCAGATCCAAGAGCAGCGCCGCGGCGACCCGATCGTTTGCCCGACCGGCCGCGACGTCCTCGACTACATCCACGCCCTCTGCGAAACCGTCAGCACCCCCGAGATCCGCGAGACATCGCAGGTCAACCACATGAAGAAATACCTCAACTTCATCGGCCTCGGCGTCGAGCCGACCGGCGATTTCCTGCACCGCATCCGCCGCACCACCACTCGCGCCGACCTCTTTTCGCACTGCCGCGAGTTCCTCGATCACGACGACCCGATGCCGCTCGAGCCCTTCGCGGTGCCGTTGAAATCAACGGATGTGATGGCCGGGGCGACGCGGTGATTGCACATCAAGAAATACCTGAACTTCATCGGCCTCGGCGTCGAGCCGACGGACGTAATGGCGGGTACGATGAACTGAGGACGTGATCCGTGATTGCGCCATTTACACGGCGCGCCGTTTCTCGTTAGTGTCGCCGGCATGACCGCCGTTGCTGAGCCCGAAGACGCCGCGCCGCTCGGCGTGGAAGATCACGTTCCTGATTTTCTCGGGCATCCGCGCGGGCTTTGGTATCTCGCCTTCACCGAGGCGTGGGAACGTTTTTCCTACTACGGCATGCAGGCGCTGCTTGTCCTCTACATGGTCAAGTATCTCCTCCTCCCCGGGCACGTTGAGCACGTCGCGGTCTTCGATGCGTTCCATCAGCTTCCGTTGTATCGCGGACTGAACGGGCAGGCGCTCGCTTCCGCGATCTTCGGCACCTACACCGCGAGCGTCTATCTCACCCCAATCTTCGGCGGTTTCCTGGCCGATCGTTTGCTCGGCCGGCGCCGCACCGTTCTGCTCGGCGCCCTAACTATGGCGGCCGGGCATTTCCTCATGGCCTTCGAGGGCGCTTTTCTCTTTGCGCTTCTTTGCCTCGTGCTCGGCTGCGGGATGTTTAAGGGCAACATCGCTAGTCAGGTCGGCTCGCTTTATAAACCGGAGGACCTGCGCCGGGCCGATGCCTTCCAGATTTTTTATCTTGGCATCAATGCCGGCGTGATTGCGTCGCCGCTCATCGTCGGCACGTTAGGCGAAGTTTACGGCTGGCATTACGGCTTTGCGGCGGCGGGAGTCGGCATGCTCCTTGCCACCGGCATTTATCTCGCGGGGCAGAAATATTTGCGGGCCGGGGAAATGGAAGCGCGCGCCGTCGCCGCCGCGTCGCGGGTGAAGCTCACCTCCCGTGACTGGCGCGCCGTTCTCGCGCTCGTTCTCCTCATCCCGGTTCTCGCGGTGGCGATTGTGCCTAACAATCAAATCTTCAACGCCTATCTCGTCTGGGGCGACCAGCGTTTCGACCTCGTCTTCATGGGCAAGAAGCTGCCCACTACCTGGCTCATCACTTTCGACGCCATCGTCAGCGTCAGCTTCCTCGCTCTCGTCGCCCTCTTTTACCGCTGGTATGGGAGACGTTGGCGCGAGCCGGACGAAGTCACGAAGCTCATCATCGGCTCGGTCTTCTCGATCGGCGGCATGCTCTGCCTTTTCATGGCCGCCGCGACCTCGAGCGCGGGCCACAAGATCGGGCTCTTCTGGCCGGTCCTGTTCCACATTGTCAACAGCATCGGCTTCGCGCATCTCTTGCCGATCAGCCTCGCGCTCTTCGCCAAATATGCGCCGAAAGCGATCAACGCCACCGTCATCGGCCTCTACTACCTCGCCTTCTTTTGCGCCAACAGCCTCGTCGGCTGGATCGGCGGCTTCTACCAGACGATGCCCACCACCACCTTCTGGCTCATGCACGCTGGATTCGCCGCGGGCTCGGGCGTTTGCTTCCTCATCTTTAAGTTCGCCGTCGGAAAGAATCTCCAAGGCGAAGCAGGCTGAGTTCGCGGTTAACTCTGCGGCACAGTCTCCTTTTTCAACTAATTTCTGCCGGCCCCATTGGCGCTGGACATGGATTCGAGGGCGATGGCGTTGTAGATGAGCATCGAGACCTGGAAGTTGATCGCTTCCTTGCCGTGGGCGTCGATCTCGGGCGAGTCGCCGCGCTTGACCAGCCACACGAGGAGCGGCCCGAGGGCGGCGCCCGGAATACGGAAGAGAAGGCCGAGCAGGGCGCTGGCGTGACAAAGCGCAGCCCAGGTGCACTCGTTGGTGAGCGGCGCCGCGGGGACCAGCGGCGGGGTTCGATAGGTTGTTCCCATGGCTTATGCCAGATAGATGTAGCTGCGCCGCGGTTTGGATTCACAAAGTTGTGGCAGAGTCTTCCCGTAGTTCGAGGCGCAAACACTCGTTGGCTCGGCGCGCTTTTCTTCGCCTCAAGTTTTGAGGGGGCCTGATTGTATGGCAGGCGCTCCGCCTGCCGTTTTGAACTTAAACCGAGGGCTGGTGGGGCGCCCGCCCTACAATTTCTCTTCGGCCGCGAGCTTGATCCCGAGCTCGCGGAGCTGCTTGAAATCGACGTCGCTTGGAGACTGCGACATGAAGTCCTGGCCGCGGTTGTTTTTCGGGAAAGCCATCACGTCGCGAATGGAATGCTCGCCGCAGACGAGCATAACGAGCCGGTCGAGCCCGAGCGCGATGCCGCCGTGCGGAGGCGCGCCAAGCCGAAAGGCGCGCAGGAGATGGCCGAATTGCGATTGCTGTTGTTCCTCGGTGATGCCGAGCACGCCGAACATTTTCGCCTGCAACTCCGGCTCGTGAATGCGAATGCTGCCACCGCCGATTTCGACGCCGTTGAGGACGACGTCGTACGCTTCGGCGCGCATCTCGCCGTAACGCTTTTCTTCGAGCAGCGAACCGTCGTCGGCGAGCGGGCGGGTGAAGGGATGATGGACGGCGTTCCACTTGTTTTCCGTGGCGTCGAATTGCAGGAGCGGGAATTCCGTCACCCAGAGGAAATCGAGCTGTTCGGAGTTTTTCGTTAGGCCTTGGATCTCGGCGACTCGCAGACGCAGCCGGCCGAGGATTTCACATGCGATTTCCCATTTGTCGGAGCCGAAGAAAATGAGGTCGCCTTCCTCGAGGGCGAGCTTGCTCTGGAGGGCGGCCTTCTCCGCGGCGGAGAAGAACTTCACGATGGGCGACTTCCATTCGCCGCCTTCGATCTTGATGAAGGCGAGCCCTTTGGCGCCGAAATTTTTCGCGATCGCGGTCATCTCGTCGACCTGCCCGATGGTAATCCCGGCGAAGCCCTTGGCGTTGATCGCTTTCACGACGCCCCCACTCTCGATGATCGTGCGGAAAAGTTTGAAACTGCTCTCGCGAAATTCTTCCGTGAAATCGACCAACTGCATGCCGAAACGGCGATCGGGTTTGTCGCTCCCGAAGGTGCCGACCGCTTCATGATAACTCATGCGCGGGAAGGGCGTCGGGATGTCAATCCCGCGCGCCGCCTTGAAAATGGAGGCGAGCATTCCTTCCGTCAGGGCATAAATGTCGTCCGGCCTAACGAAGGAAGCTTCGATGTCGATCTGGGTAAATTCCGGCTGACGATCGGCGCGTAAATCTTCGTCGCGGAAACACTTTGCGATTTGGAAATACTTCTCCACTCCGCCGACCATGAGGAGCTGCTTGTACTGCTGCGGCGCCTGCGGAAGGGCGTAGAATTTTCCCGGCAAAATGCGGCTCGGGACGAGAAAGTCGCGCGCACCCTCGGGCGTGCTCTTGGAGAGAATCGGCGTCTCGATTTCGAGGAAACCCTGATCGTCGAGATAATCGCGCGTCGCTTGCGCAACCCGATGACGGAGGCGCAAGTTGCGGGTCAACTGCGGACGTCGGAGATCGAAATAGCGATAGGTGAGGCGCAGGTCTTCGTTGCTCACCTCGGCGTCGAGCGGGAAGGGGAGAACTTCGGCGCGATTCAGGATTGTCAGGCGGCTGGGCAGGACTTCGATCTCGCCCGTCTCCAGTTTTGGATTTTCCGTTCCCGGGAGGCGCGGTGCGACGCGGCCTTCCACCTGGATGACGTCTTCATCGCGCAAATGATGCGCCGCTTTCGCGACCTCGGCGTTCTCCTCCGGTCGGAAGACGACCTGAGTGAGGCCTTCACGGTCACGCAGGTCGATGAAAATGACCCCGCCGTGGTCGCGCCGCGAATGCACCCAGCCCGCGAGCTTGACCTGCTCGTCGATGTTAGTGGCGCGGAGGGCGTTGCAGTGATGGGTGCGATACATGTGGCGAGCCGTCAGTTTGGGCGATGGAAGGAAAGGCGCAAGCGCGGGATGTTGTAGCCGGGGGCGTCGACCCCGGTGGGGAAAAACCCCTGACCAACCAGGGTCAGCGCCCCCGGCTACCGCCGAGGCGCTGAAGCAGCTCTTCGTTAGGCACGAGCACTTCTTCGCGGGTGGCGAGCGTTTTCATTTTTACAGCCGGCCATTCGTCGCCGTAAAGCAGGGTAATCTTCGCGCCCCCGGCTTCGGCAGTTTGGAATTGTTTGCCGACCTTGGCGGCGGCGAGTGGATAATCGACCCGCCAACCGGCATCGCGCAGTTGCTGGAGCTGCCGCATCCCCTCCGGTCGGCGTTCTTCCTTTGCGATCACGAGGTAAATATCGAGCGCGCTTTGCCGGCTCACGACGTCCGCGAAGCGCGCGAAAATTTCCGGCGTCTCCTTGATCAAATCCCCGAGCACGACGTCGCCCATCGCGAAGCCAATCGCCGGGAGGGAGACTGCGCCGTCGCTCAATTGCGCGATGAGATTGTCGTAACGGCCGCCGCCCGCGATCGCGCGCAGCGCACCGGCGCGATCGAAAACCTCGAAGACCACGCCGGTATAATAAGCAAGCCCGCGGACGATGGAGAGATCGATCTTCACGTATTCGGCCAAGCCGCGCGCGTCCAGTTGCCTAACGAGTGCTTCCAGCTTCTCGCTCCGGCCGCCGCCGTCGAGAACGTCGAAAACCGCCGCTGCCAGCGGACCGAGGCGCTCGGCGGTTTTTTCCCGCGGCTCGCGCTCGCTTTTGTCGATCACCTGGAGGAGTTCGCTCGAGCGCTCGTCAGGCACATTTTGTTCGCGCAGGAGATCGGTCCAAAATTCACGGTCGCTCAGCCTAACGACAAAGTTACTCGCCGTGAAACCGAAGCCGCGCAGGAGATCGATCGCGAGCGCGATGACTTCGACATCGGCGGCCGCCGAGGCGTCGCCGATCAAGTCGCAGTTGAGCTGGAAATGCTCGCGCAGCCGACCGCGCTGTTGCTTTTCGTAACGGAAACACTGCGGAAGGGAGAACCACTTGAGCGGTTTCCGGAACTCTCTCTCATGGGCGGCGACTACCCGCGCGAGGCTCGGCGTGAGTTCGGGACGCATCGCGACTTCCCGCTCGCCCTTGTCGGTGAAATTAAAAAGCTGGCCGACGATTTCGTGGCCGCTCTTTTTCTTGTAGAGCTCGGTCGGCTCGAGAATCGGGCCGTCCCATTCGACAAATCCGTAGCCGCGGCAGACCTCACGCCAGCGCGCGAAGATGGCATTCCGAAAGGCGCAGTCGTCGGGGAGAAAATCTCGAAAGCCGGGAAGTGGTTGCATGGGTGAAAGTTAAGCTCGGGTTTCCGGGGGCAGGCAACCGCCCGTCGGTTTCTTTACGAATTGGGGGTGAATAAACAACGGTTGGGACGAGTCGGAAATAAGCACGACGGAAATCATCCGTTAACCAAACCAAAGGACAAACATGAAACAAAACACATTCACTAAATTATTCGCGGCCGGAGCCGCCTGTGCCCTCACGCTCGGAACTGCCCTCGCGCAGGACACGAGCACAACGACCGCCGTGACCGCCGGTGGCGCGGGAGTTAGCAGTACCAGCACCAGCACCAGCGCGAGCACGATGGACGGAACAGGAACGATCACGACCTATTCGCCGGGATCGGACTACATAATGTTCAGCTCGGCGGCGAGCGCGGAACCAGTCAGGTATTACTACAGCAAAGACACCACCGTGGTCGACCCGACCGGTGCCACAGTCGAGATGTCGATGCTGAAGCCCGACATGCCGGTGCATTACACCTACACCAAGGAAGGTGATCGCATGGTCATCACCAAGGTAACTCTCGAGAAGCCGATCTCTTACTACAAGAAAGAGACGACGACCACCACGACCACGACTCCCTAACGAGTCGCGATTGTTGAGTTAGTAATTCGGAAGCGCCCGCGAACCGTGTGTTCGCGGGCGTTTTCTTTTCCGGGCGTTCGTTAGTCCCCGTAGCCGTCGGGGAACTTCAGGTGCCACTGCCAGGCGCTCTCGATGATCGCGCGGATATTTTCGAACTGCGGTTTCCAGCCCAGCTCGCGCTTGATCTTCTCGGAAGCGGCGATGAGCCGTGGCGGATCTCCCGGCCGGCGCGGTTTCTCAAGCACGGGAATTTCCTTTCCGGTCACCTCGCGGCAGACGTCGATCACTTCGCGCACACTCGCGCCACCGCCGGTGCCAAGATTGTAAAAAGCGCTCTTGTTAGCGCCGAGCGCGAGGATGTGCGCGCGGGAAAGATCGAGAATGTGAATGTAGTCGCGGATGCAGGTGCCATCCGGTGTCTCGTAATCGGTCCCGTAAATCTCTACCTGAGGTTTCTGGCCGAGCGCGACCTTGAGGACGTTCGGGATGAGATGTGTCTCGCAACGATGATCCTCGCCAAACTTCGCTGTCGCCCCTGCGGCGTTAAAGTAACGCAGGGAGACGAACTTCAGCCCGTGAATTTCGTCATACCAGCGTAGCACCTTCTCGAACATCAGCTTCGATTCGCCGTAGGGATTGATCGGCCGTTGCGGGAGCGTTTCGTCGATCGGCAGCCGGTCGGGCGGGCCGAAGGTGGCGCAGGTGGAGGAAAAGACGAACCGGTTCACCCCCGCCTCGAGCATCGCATCGAGGAGATTGATCCCGGCCCCGACGTTGTTCCGGAAATACTTCGACGGGTTCTGCATCGATTCGCCGACGAGCGCGTTTGCGGCAAAGTGCATGACCGCTTCCGGCTTCGTCTCCCGGAGCGCGTTGCTGATCTCCTCCCGCCGCGCAAGGTCGCCGCCGATAAACGCCGCCCGCTCATCTACCGCGCGGCGATGGCCCTCGGTCAGGTTGTCGAAGACGATGACCTCGTGGCCTTCATCGAGCAGGAGTTCAACACAGATGCTGCCGATGTAGCCCGCTCCGCCGACGACAAAGATTTTCATCCGCGGAAGGTGCGGCGGGCGGCGTGGCTGTCAAAAGAAAGTCCGCGCTAGAAATGCCGGAAGTCCGGGCGTCCTTCCTGGGAAAGGGCGAGGATCATCCGGCGCACTCGGGGATTGTTTTTGCGCGGGGCGAGGACGGCGAGGCTTCTTTCCGGCGAGCCCCATTCTAGAACATCGATGTCCACCTTGCGCACGCCCCATTTCTTCATGGCGAGCCGGTTCGTCTTGTAAAGGTCAATCGTTTCGGTGCCGATGAGGGCGCCGCCGTAGTCATCGATCTGGAAGATCTCGTTAGTATCCACGATGCGGACCTTGGTCCCGAGCGGCCAACGCGACCAGTCGGCCGCCGCGCTCTTCACGTTCTTGCCGGAGAGCCGCGTGCCGATGGCGTTTCTGCCTCCGCCTGCTTCGGTGTGGGTATAAGCGGTCGTGCGCACCTTGCTGATCCGCCGGGCAGGAGCGCCGGTGTCGGTGATCGTCGGGTGCTGGGTGGCGCAACTGGTTAGGAGAGCTAGTGCACCCACGAGGCTAAGTCTCAGTGGAGTCGTCATTTGGCGGAAGTCGCCTGCTTACCGGTTGATGGCGCCGATGGCAAGCAGTAATTTCCGGCCGCAACTTGCATGCCCAACCTCGCCACCGGCCGCGTCGCCATTGCCCCTAACGTCCTGCTGGATGGCCGCCTGGCCCTCTTCCACGAGACCGAACGCTGGCTGGCGGTGGCCGATTTGCACTTCGGTTACGAGCTGAGCCAGCGCGCCGCCGGCCGTCTGGTGCCGCTCTGGGGCATGACCTCGGTCGAGGATCGCCTCATCGAACTGCTGGGTGAATACCAGCCGCACCAGCTGCTCATCGTTGGGGACCTCGTCCACGACAAGGCCTCTGCCGCTCCCGCGCGGGACCTCCTCGCCCGCTTACGCAAATACTGCGAAGTCATAGCCCTCGCCGGCAACCACGATCGCCACGTCGCCCGCGCCATTGAGTTTGTGCCCCGCTGGGAGACGCCGGATTTTGTTTTCCAGCACGGCCATTGCGAGCCGGAACCGACCGAGCGCATCTGCATCATCGGGCACCATCATCCGGCGGCGAGCATTGCCGACGGCGCCGGGTTGCGGCTCAAGTTTCCTGCCTTCATCCAACAGGAGCGCTGCTGGATTCTGCCCGCTTTTTCGCCTTGGGCGGGCGGGGTGATTTGGCCTGACGATGGCGAGAGCCGGATCTGGCTTTGTTCGCCCCGACGGGTCTTTCGCCTGTAGCCGGGGACGCCGTCCCCGGCTGATCGGTCTCAATCTCGGAACCTCCGTGCTGACGCGACCGAGGACAGCGTCCCCGGCTACAACGGCGGCGCTACACGCCGGCCAGCTCGGTCGTGCAATGCGGGCAGCGCGTGGCCTGGATCGGAATGGTCATCGCGCAGGCCGGGCAATCCTTTGCGACGGCCGGTGCATCGGGCGCGGGGCGCTTCATCTTGTTCATCCCTTTCACGATAAGGAAAATGCATATCGCCACGATCAAGAAGTTGATGACCAAGGTCGCGAAAACCCCGTAGTTCCAAGTGACAGCGCCTGCCTTAGTGGCATCAGCCAGAGTGGCGAAAGTGCCACCTCCCGGCGGGGCTTTCAGAACCATGAATTGGTTGGAGAAATCCAACCCGCCCAGAAGCAGACCAATCGGCGGCATAATGATGTCTTTGACTAACGATGCGATGACCGCCCCGAACGCAGCGCCAATAATGATACCGACGGCGAGGTCGACCGCGTTCCCTTTAATTGCGAACTCCTTGAATTCTTTCCACATAGTTCGGCTCTTTTATCAATTAGCCACGACGTTGACAAGCTTTTTGGGGATCACCACCACCTTCCGCACGGTGAGCTTGGCGATGAATTCCTGCACCCGCGCGTTAGCGAGGGCGATCGTTTCCAGCTCGGCGCTGGTCGCGTCGATCGGGACAGTGACGCGATCGCGCACTTTGCCGTTCACCTGCAGCGGAATTTCCACCTCGCTCTCGATCAGGAATTCCTCGCTATACTGTGGCCAGGGCTGTTCCGTGATCTCGCTAGGGCTGACCGGGAAACGGGCGCCTAGCGTCTCCCATAGCTCAGAAGAGAGGTGCGGCGCGAAAGGATTGAGAAGAACGAGCAGTGTCCGCAGACAGGCGACCGGGACCGAGCGGATTCCGGGGAGCGCACGCGACTCGCGTGCCGGAGCCGGCGACTCGCCGGCGTCCTCTGGGCTTCCGCGCAAGGAGTTTCCGGCGGGGTCGCCGGAAACAGCACGCGAGTGGCGTGCGCTCCCCGGACTTGTAAAGGCGTTCACGAAGATCATCATCTGCGCGATGGCGGTATTGAACGACAGCGCTTCGATGTCTTCGCCCACCTTCTTGATCGTGGCGTGAATCACCTTCAACTGCGACCGGGTCGGCTCGATCGCTTGCACGGTCTCGGAGAGAACCCATTGGCCCTCCTGATTTTCCTCCATCACCAGCCGCCAGACCCTTGCCAGGAAGCGCGAGACGCCTTCCACTCCGGTCATGCTCCAGGGCTTCATCTGCTCTAGCGGGCCCATGAACATCTCGTAGCAGCGGAACGCATCCGCGCCGTATTCCGCGATCACGTCGAGGGGATCGATCACGTTGCCCCAGCGTTTCGACATCTTGCGGCCGTCCTCACCCAGAATGATGCCTTGGTTCACCAGCCGCTGGAACGGTTCCCCGGTTGAGAGCTGGCCCAGATCGAAGAGCACCTTATGCCAGAATCGGGCATAAAGGAGGTGGAGAACGGCGTGCTCGGTGCCGCCGACATAGAGATCGACGCCGCCCGACTGCGCCGGGAATGGCGAATGACGAATTTCGAATAATGAATCAATTTTTAAATGACGAGTCTCTTTTTGAGCTTCGTCATTAGTCATTCCTTCGGAATTCGTCACTCGGCCTTCGTCATTTCCGCTTCCCATCCAATAGCGTTCCGCTTCCTCACCCACGAAACGCGCGGCGTTGCCCGGATCGCAAAAGCGCAGGTAATACCAACAAGAACCGGCCCATTGTGGCATGGTGTTGAGCTCGCGGGTGGCGGCGTCGGAGTAGCGGACCCAGTCCTTGGCCCGGGCGAGAGGCGGTTCGCCGGTGCCCGTAGGCTTGAAATCTTCCAGCGGAGGCGGCACGAGCGGCAGCTCGGTTTCCGGGATGGCCTCGTGTGTGCCCGCCCGCCAGACGATCGGGAACGGCTCGCCCCAGTAACGTTGACGCGAGAAAAGCCAGTCGCGCAGCTTGTAATTGATCGTGCGCCGACCAAGGCGCTGCCCTTCGAGCCAGGCAATAATGCGTTCTTTTGCCTTCGGGGTGGGAAGCCCATCTATGATCGGCGAATTGATGGCGAAGCCATCTCCCAGCGTGGGGAGCGCACGCGACTCGCGTGACGTTTCCGGCGATCCCGCCGGAAACGTCTCCCCCTGGATGGGACCAGGGGGAACGGTCGCAGGCGAGTCGCCAGCTCCAGCACCCGAGTCGCGTGCGCTCCCCGGACTTTCTGCCACCACTTCCCGGATCTCGAGCCCGTATTGGCGGGCAAACTCGAAGTCGCGCTCGTCGTGCGCGGGCACGGCCCTGATCGCGCCGGTGCCGTAGCCCATGAGCACGTAATCGGCGATCCAGATTGGGATGCGCTCTTGGTTGGTGGGGTTAACCGCATACGCGCCGGTGAAGACGCCGGACTTATCCTTTGCGAGGTCGGTCCGCTCAAGGTCGCTCTTGGCCGAGACTTCGGCCCGGTAGGCGGCGATGGCGGCCTCTTGCTCGCTGGTCGTCAGTCGATCGACGAGCGGGTTCTCCGGCGCGAGGACCATATAGGTGGCGCCGTAAAGGGTGTCTGGCCGGGTGGTGAAAACGGCGATCACTTCCTCGCTCTCCGCGACTGGGAACTGCACCTCGGCGCCGATGCTTTTCCCGACCCAGTTGCGCTGCAAAAGCTTGATGCCCTCGGGCCAATCGAGCGGCTGGAGTTCGTCGATCAGGCGCTCGGCATAGGCGGTGATGCGCAACATCCATTGCCGCATCGGACGTCGCACAACGGGGAACCCGCCGACCTCGCTCTTGCCATCGATGACCTCCTCATTCGCCAGGACCGTGCCCAGCTCCGGGCACCAGTTTACCGGGACCTCGGCCACATACGCGAGTCGCACGCTGCCCGGGTCGTCGCCCGCGTAAGTGGTGATCGGCTCGGCGCGCCGCGTCTCCGGGTTAAACCAGGAGTGATAGATCTGGAGGAAAATCCATTGCGTCCAGCGGAAGAAACGCGGATCGGCTGTGCTGACCTCCCGCTCCCAGTCGTAGGAGAAGCCGATGCGCTTCAGTTGCTTCTTGAAGTGCGCGATATTCTGCGCGGTGGTGATCTCGGGATGCTGTCCGGTGCGAATGGCGTATTGCTCCGCGGGCAATCCAAAGGCGTCCCAGCCCATCGGGTGGAGGACGTTGAAGCCGCGGAAGCGCTTGTAGCGGGCGACGATGTCAGTGGCGGTGTAGCCCTCGGGATGGCCGACGTGCAGGCCGGTGCCGCTGGGGTAGGGGAACATGTCGAGCACGTAGTATTTCGGCCGCGCCGGATCGAAGCCGGGCTCGCCGGGGTTGGGAGCGTGGAAGGCTTGGCGGTCTTCCCAAAGGGCCTGCCATTTTGGCTCGAGGATGTCGAAGGGGTACGGTTTACGGCGTTCGCTCATGTTGGAAGGACGGAACATAGCGAAAGGCGCGGTGCGGGAAAGGTTGCTCTCCGGCAGAAATCGTTGCTAGGGTCTCTCCATGCGTCTCGAGCCAAAGAATATCGAGCAGATCGGCAGCGAGCTGGCGATCGAGTGGAATGACGGGAGCGAGACTTTTCTCCCGGTGCGTTTCCTCCGCACCGCCTGCCCCTGTGCCGCCTGCGGCGGGGAACCGGATGTGCTGGGCGATGTCGTTAGGCCGGAGGTGAGCTACACCGACCTAAGCTTTGAGCTGAAGGGCTGGCAACTGGTCGGCGGCTACGCCCTCCAGCCCACCTGGGGCGACGGACACAGCAGCGGTATTTACTCTTACCAATACCTCCGCCGGATCGATCCGGCCCGGGCCTGACGATGAACCGGCCGCTCAAGGTTGCACTCCTCCTTTTCTTCTTCGCGCTCTGCGGCGTGGCGATCGTGATCACTCATCTGCACCGGCTCGGAACGCCCGCGCCGGCCGCGAAGGAACTCTATTCGCTCGTCCACCAGCAGATCGCCGACCTGCGCTCCGATAATTTCGACGGGGCTTATCGCCACGCCGCCTCCGGGGTGCAGCAGAAGTTCTCCCCGCAGCAGTTCGAGTTCATGATCCGGCGCGACTTTTCCTCTATGACCGAGGCGCAACGGATCGAGTTCGGCAACGTCTATGTGAACGGCGGCTCGGCTTACGCCCAGGTGTTCCTGACCACGCCGGACGGGGCGATGCGCGGGTATCTCTACAGTTTCACGGCGGAAGCGGACGGCTGGAAAATCGACGGCGCGCAGCCGCTCGGTCCGCAACCGATCCGGCGGCCGCGCGGGCTGGCTCTGTAGGGTCGTCAGGCCGGAGGCTGTGTGATGCGCAGCAAGGTGGTCCCGGGCGCCCGCGGCTGGAGCGGCGCTGCATGGGCCGTCGCGGGGACGAGGAAGAAGTCGCCAGGCTGGATCTGAACCCCCGTCGTTTCCACCGCCCCGCTGAGGCAGAAGAAAAGGGTGTAGGCGGGGCGGTCGTTTGCGGCGCGCGGGCCGGGGAGGTCCCACTTCTCGACCGCGAAATGCGGGCAGTGGACGATTAATTCGCCGTTCGGCCTAACGAGTTGTGGCTCGAAATCGGTGAAATCGATCGAGCGCATCGCCTGCTCGATGTGCAAGGTGCGCGGCGGGCCGCCGGCGTCGGTCCGCGCCCAATCGTAAACCCGGTAGGTGGTGTCGCTATTTTCCTGGATCTCAATGATCACGTTCCCGCCGCCGATCGCATGCAATCGCCCGCTCGGGACGAAGAAGCTGTCCCCCGTCTTGACCGCGAGGCGAGGGACGAGGCCCGCGACAGTGCCGTCGTCGAGCGCTTGTTGGAATTCGTTAGGCCGAACGCCCGCCCGCAGCCCGGCGAAAATTTCCGCCCCGCCATCCGCCTCCGCGAAATACCAGACCTCACTCTTGCTTTGCCCGCCTAACGAAGCCGCCACCGACGCCGGCGGGTGGACCTGGAGCGACATGGTCTGCCGCGCATCGAGCAGCTTGGCTAGGATTGGAAAGCGTGGAGCGTCGGGCAACCCGGCGCCGAAGATTTCCGCGCGCTGGTTGAGCCAAAGCTCGTGCAGAGTTTTGCCGCGCCACGGCCCTTGCCTAACGACGCTTTGCGCCTCCGGCCGGTCGGTGATCTCCCACGATTCGCCGATCGTTTTTTCCAGCGGGAGCTTCTTCCCGAAGAGACTTTCAAGACGACGTCCGCCCCAGACCCGCTCCATGAATAGCGGTTCGAAGAGCAGGGCTGAGATGGGCAGGTGCGTCATTTTTCGCGAGAGTAAACCGGGAGGGCCAGTTTGTCAGAAAACTGTCTCCGTTTACAATGCCGCCTTGAATTTGCGCGAACTGCTCAAGGTGTGG
This sequence comes from Chthoniobacterales bacterium, assembly GCA_051003415.1. Lineage (GTDB taxonomy): Bacteria > Verrucomicrobiota > Verrucomicrobiia > Chthoniobacterales > UBA10450 > Palsa-1392. Next base: position 41,554 of record JBPCLI010000148.1, read on the forward strand.
CTTCCAGTCGCGCTCTGGATGGCCCTGATGTTTTACGGCTCGACAGACCTGTTATCGGCCGAGCATACCTCGCGCTTCCTGACGCCTTTCCTGCTTTGGCTCAACCCATCCATTTCGCCGGAGGCAATCGCGCACGCTCACTTTGTCATCCGCAAAGCCGGGCACGTGACGGAATACGCGATCCTGGCCGGCCTGCTTTTCCGCGCCCTGCGCCACTCTCCCGGCGGCTTTTGGCGGCGGGCCGCGTTCGCCTTTTTTCCCGCGATTATTTTCGCGTCCACGGACGAATGGCATCAGTCGTTTGTCGCTTCCCGCACCTCGTCGTTAGGCGATGTCGGGTTCGATACAATCGGGGCGATCGTCGGGATTCTGGTCTGCCGGGCGGTTAGCGTTTTCCTGCGACGCGGCCTTTCCGAGCGGTGAAATCTCGAACTCCGGGGCAAAATTCCTCGCAGCCTTGACCAATCCCGAATCACCCGCCACTGTTCCCTTCCTCCGGCGCCCCGCGGCGCTGCACCGGGCCTGTAGCTCAGTTGGTTAGAGCATGCGCTTGATAAGCGCAGGGTCAAAGGTTCGAATCCTTTCAGGCCCACGCTGCTTTCTGGCATGCGGTACTCCCGGTGATTGGAGATTGCTTGCAACGGATCATCGTCCAGGGTGTCGAACCAATCGTGAAATTTCCTCTCGCTCTCTCCACCTTCGTCCTGGCCGCACTTTCCCTTCTTCACGCGGCCGAACCGGAGACGGCCAAACCCGCGGTCTCGGTGCCACCGTTGCTCTTTCAACACCAGACTTTGCCTAACGGATTGGAAGTTTATTCGGTGGAAGATCATTCCAGCCCGACGGTCGCGGTCCAAGTCTGGTATCACGTCGGCTCGAAGGATGATCCGCAAGGCCGGAGCGGCTTCGCGCATCTTTTCGAGCACATGATGTTCAAGGGTAACGAGCATCTCACGGCCGATGCCTTCGACGATCTGACCGAGAACATCGGGGGCGAAAACAACGCCTACACCGCCGAGGACGTGACCGTTTATCACGAAGTCGTGCCTTCGAATTATCTTAACCCGATCCTCTGGGCTGAGGCCGAGCGGATGGCGTCGCTGGCTTTGAATGACGCAAATTTCAAGTCGGAGCGCGACGTGGTGAAAGAGGAATATCGCCAGCGCATCCTGGCTAATCCGTACGGCGAGTTTTACCTCGACTCGATCAAGAACTCCTACGCGAACCATCCCTACAAGCGGCCAGGTATCGGCAGCATTGAGGAACTCGACGCCTCCAAGCTGGCGGAGGTGAAGGCGTTCCATTCCACCTTCTATCGCCCGGACAACGCGACTCTGGTCGTGGTCGGCGATTTCAAGCCTAACGAGATGCACGATTGGGCTTTGAGATATTTTGGTGCGGTTAAGAAGCCGGCGGAAAAGATTCCGCGCGTGACGGCGAAAGAGCCGCCGCGCAAGGAGGACAAAGAGATCGTGAAATACAGCCCGAAGGTCCCGCTCCCGGCGATCGCGATCACCTATCTGGCTCCGTCGATCCGCAGCGACGACACTGCGGCGCTCGAGCTGGTGGCGCAAATCCTGGCCGGCGGCGAATCGTCGCGGCTCTATCAATCTCTCGTCTACAACCAGCAAATTGTGCAGCAAGCGTCCTTCGACGCCGATCTCAACGAAGATCTCGGGCTGCTCACGGCCCGCCTCGTTCTGGCGACGGGCAAAACGCCGGCCGACGCAAGAAAGGCCTTCGACGCGGAACTGGCTAAGTTTCTCAAAGAAGGGGTGACGGCGGATGAATTGGAGAAGGCGAAAAACCGTTTCCTGGCCGGCCAGCTCATGCAGCGCGAGACGAACAACGGTAAGGCGAGCGAGCTCGGCGAAGCAGCCGTGATCTACGGAGATGCCACGCGCGTCAACACCGATCTGGCCAGGCTGCAAGCCGTCACGGCCGAGCAGATAAAGGAAGTCAGTGACCGTTACCTTTCCGGGAAAAAGAAGGTCGTGATTGAGTATCTACCCGAGGCAATGAAAGCCGCCGCTCCGGCCAAAGAGGAGAAAAAATCATGATCAAAACGCTTCTCGGTCTCGCCACGACGCTGGCCAGCCTAACGACGGTACCTTCGAGCTGGGCCATCGGTGGCGTCGATGCGCCGCCGGCTCCCTCCGCCCGGCATGAAACGAATTTTGCCAAGCCAAAGGAGACCCGGCTCGAAAACGGTCTGCGCGTCATCGTGGCCGAACGTCCGGGCTTGCCGCTTCTGGCCGCGCAAGTGGTCGTGCGCAGCGGCGCCGAAGCGGATCCGCGCGATTTTGCCGGCGCCGCCAGCCTGACGGCGGATTTGTTGAGCAAGGGTACCGAAACGATGTCGGCGCCGGAGATCGCGACCGCGATCGAGTCGTTAGGCGGTTCGATCGATTCGGGAGCAGGCTGGGATGTCTCCGAGGCCAGTGTGGGAGTGATCTCGAATCGGGCTGACGAAGCCTTGAAGATTTTGGCCGACGTGGTGCGGCATCCAGCTTTCACACAGGTAGAAATTGACCGCTTGAAGAGTCAGCGGCTCGACGGATTGCGGGTCGCGTTGCAGCAGCCCGGCTCGCTCGCTCGTTTCGTGACTTCACGGGTGGTTTACGGCGCAGGTGCTTACGGCCATTCTGCCAGCGGAACGATGGAATCATTGCAGGCGATCGGTCGCGACGAGATCGTCAAGCTTTACCAAAAATCCTATCAGCCGCGGAACTCTGCTTTCGTGCTGGCGGGCGATCTGACGCTCGAACAAGGGAAAGCTTTCGCGGAGAAATTTTTCGGCGACTGGAAGAACAGCGAAGCGTCGCCTAACGAAACCATTCGTTCCGGCGCAGCGGATTGGAAACCGAGCAGCGTCGTGATCGACATGCCGGAAGCCGGGCAGGCCGCGGTGACCATGGCGCGGCCGGCGATAGAGCGCGCTTCGCCCGATTACTATTCCGCGCTGGTCGCCAATGCGGCGCTTGGGAACGGCTTTGTCTCACGGCTGAATCGCGAGATCCGAATCAAGCGCGGACTCAGTTACGGCGCCGGCAGCTCGCTCGATCCCCGCCGCGAGCAAGGTCCGTTTGCGGCCGCCGCGCAGACGAAAAACCAATCGGCGGCAGAAGTTGCCGGCCTCATGGAATCCGAGCTAAAGCGCCTCGTGAGCGAGCCGGTTCAAGGCGACGAATTGAAGTCGCGCCAAGCCGTGCTGACGGGCCGGTTTGCGCGCAATCTCGAGACGAACCGCGGCTTCGTTTCTGAGATCGCTGATCTCGCCACCTACGACTTGCCGCTCGATACGCTGGACAGATACATTCCCTCGATTGACGCCGTGACAAGCGAAGCGGTAACCGATTTCGCGAAGAAATATCTGGCCCAGCCAAACAGCCTTATCATCGTCGGCAAAGCTGGCGATTTCCTTGAGCCGCTCAAGAAAAGCTTCCCCGAGGTCAAGGTAATCGAGCAGAAAGATCTCGATCTAAATCAGGCGAGCCTGACGAAGGCGAAATAGCCCGGGCAGCGCACAGGTCTCGCGTGCTGGTCTACCCGCTTGAGGGAAAGTTCGTTCTGGTGAGACACCGCTACCAGCACACGAGACGTGTGCGCTACCCAGAGGAATGCGTCGCAAGCGCCGGATCATCCAGCCGCTCGGCGTATAACGCGCTCCAGCGCGATTCGTTCATCGCACACATCGGGACCGCCTCCCAATCGCCGCTTGCGCGATTCTTGACCGCCCCCTTGAAAACGCAGGCCTCGAGCCGCGCCTGCACCACCGGATCGTTAGGCGCGTTTGCCACCTGGCGCGCATCCATGAAATTGTGCGTCCCAATGTTGATTGTGTGGGCGCGTCCGGTCAGAAGCGCGCGCAGGAAAGGAGCTGGCACCTGCCCGGAAGCGATTAAGACAGCGGCCCGCCACAAGCTCCGGCCGGCCAGCTGCGGATGACGCGCAAAGGCTCCCGCGACACGGTAGGGCAGGGAAGACGCGCCCTCCGAATCGGTCGTCACGGTCGAGATCGCGCCGACCCTGGCCAGGATGTCGGCGAAGAGCCTCTTCGTTTTTTCGTCGTTAGGCAAGAGGGGAAAATAGCGCCCGCCGTTCTGCTCGACCAGGAGGCTCACACCCTGGTTACAATCCGGGTGTCCTCCGATGAAAGCGCTCCCATCGATCGTGAGCCCCATGCCTTCACAAAGTTTTTGCCAGACGATGGCGGGCGTGGTGGGATTCTCGGAAACGATGGTGCGTCCGGTGTTCGCCTCCGGTTGGAAACTGAGGATGCGCCAGATGCGCGAGCGGGCGGGGTCAGCCAGAAACCAGCGTACCACTTCTGCCACAGAATCGATGTTTCGTTCCGTGACGGTGCAGTTGTGGGCCAGTTCCAGCGGCAGGCCGGTGCGCTGGCGAATGTGCGCCGCCAGTATGGTGAAAGATTTGCGGACCGGATGCAGGTCGCGTTCAGTCGTTAGGCGATTGATCGGAAAGCCGTGCCGACCGGCCTGCGTGATGTCGATGTGGACCGCGAGCTGGCGCAAGCCGCCCTCGACCACAAGCGCTTCGAGAAATTCAGGATGTTCGAGCAGAGTCTGCCCGTGCGTCATCAGCATCGGCACGAGTTTGACGCCGACGGCGTAGCGCACGATCTCGATCAGCTCCTGTTGCCGGCCGGCCCGCCAATAGGCGTCGGCCACGTCGCCGCCGGTGATCTGGAGGCCGCCGCCGGGCCCCTGGGAACGGCGGTTGGCGTCGATTTGTTCCTCCATTTGCGCGAGCGACGGGATCGGAACCTCATTCGCGTTTGCCGGCAGGTAGCAGTGAGTGCAACGGAACGAGCAGTAGCTCGCGCCGGTCGTGAAACCGCAGTGCGTTAGATGGCGGCCGGCCAGTTGGTTGAGCGTGCGCAAATCGTTAGGCAAAGATTCCCAGCGCGCGCGCAGGAGCGCCTCTTTCTCGGGGTTGATCGGAAAACGAAATGCATTCCAGCGCGCCCGCCAATGCGACGGGTTTGCACTTGAGACGGAAGTTAGCGACGCGATCACCAGATGATTGAGGCAGGCCGCGACGCCCTATTCCAGCAAAAGCATTGTAGCGCGAGCTTCCAGCTTGCGCGTTTCGAAGCAGCAAGCTGGAAGCTTGCGCTACCTTCAATCCTGCCTCGCGGCCTCCGCAAAAGCCACCTCCCCGGACTGCAGATCGAGCTCGATTTCCTCGGGCGTGCCGAAAACGGCCGCTCGTTTGTCATCGAACTCTCCTTCCCAACGCGCGACCACGATCGTGGCGAGGCAATTGCCGATCAGGTTGACACAGGTGCGGCCCATGTCCATCAGCTCGTCGACCCCGAAGATGACCGCGACGCCGAGCGGCCCGAGGCCGGCCGGAAGGAAACTGTTCAGGGTTGCGAGCAGGACCACGAGCGAGGCGCGCGGCACCGCGGCCACGCCCTTCGAGGTGATCATGAGGGCAAGCATGATGGTGATCTGTTGCGCAAGCCCCACATGGTGGCCGGTGGTCGTTTCTGCGGCCTGCGCCACGAAGACGGAGGCGACCGCGAGGTAGAGCGTCGAGCCATCGAGGTTAAACGAATAACCGGTCGGCATGACGAGCCCGACGATGTGGCGCGGCACCCCGATGCGTTCCATGGCCTGCATCGCTTTGGGCAAGGCTGACTCGCTGCTCGTGGTTGCGAAAGCGAGCGTGGCCGGTTCGCGCACCGCGCGGATGAATTGTCGCAGCGGCACGCGGACTAAGGAGATGACCGTGCCAAAAACCACCACGATGAAAATAACGAGCCCAAGATAGAGGGTGAGGATCAAGTTTCCGAGATGGACGAGCACGCCGAGCCCCTGCGTGCCAACGGTATGCGCCATCGCCGCGCCGACGCCGATCGGCGCGAACATCATGACGTAATTGGTGAACTTGAACATCACCTGCGAGAGGCTTTCCATCGCGCGCACGATCGGTTTGCCACGCTCGCCCACGGCGGAGACGGCGGCCGCGAAGAGCATGGAGAAGGCAACAATCTGGAGGACGTCGCCGCGCACCATGGCGTCGATCACGCTCGATGGAAAAGCGTGCACGACGGTCTCGAGCAACGTCTTGGGATGAGTATGCGCGATGGTGTTGATGGTGTCGTTAGGCCCGGCGACCAGCAACACGCCGGCTCCGGGTTTGGTGAGATTGACGACCGTCAGCCCGATGACGAGTGCCGCCGTCGTTGCGATCTCGAAGTAGATGATCGCCTTCAGGCCCATCCGGCCGACTTTCTTCAGGTTCCCCGCGCCCGCGATCCCGACGACGATGGTCGAGAAGACGAGCGGCGCGATGATCGACTTGATCAGGTTCAGGAAAATATCGCGGAGGAAATAGGCGGCGTTGCCCCAGTCTGGTCGCAGCCAGCCGATAAAGCCGCCCACAATCAAGCCAATGAAAATCTGGACCGTAAGTGAGGGGCGAAACCAGGGCCGGCTGATTGGCGGGAGCGGCGCGTCGCTTGCGGTCGTCATCCTCCGACTTGGACTAGCACAATTGCCGGCGATGAGAAGTTTTCTTCTCCATGGTAGCGCGAGCTTCCAGCTTGCGCCGGGATCATCTGCACGCTGGAAGCTTGCGCTACCTTGCTTTTCAAGTGCCGCGGGATAAGCGATTCATTAACGCATGTTTCTCACGCATCTCACCTGCACCGCCTGCGGTCTCGAGCACGAATGGTCGGTTTTGCAGAATCTTTGCACCGCCTGCCAGAAGCCGCTTTTCCCGGTTTACGACCTGGCGGCTGCCGGCAAAACTTTCACCCGTGAATCGCTCGTCGGACGGGAGAGATCGCTCTGGCGCTATCGCGAAGTTCTCCCGCTGCCGCTTGACGTGGAACCGCTATCGTTAGGCGAAGGCGGCACGCCGCTGCTCCGGGCGGAACGTTTCGGTGCGCACTTGGGATTGTCCGATCTCCGAGTGAAAGACGAGTCGCTCAACCCGACGCAAAGTTTCAAAGCCAGAGGGATGTCGGTCGCCGTCTCGATGGCGAAATATCTTGGCGCCACCAAGCTCGCGGTTCCGACGGCTGGGAACGCGGGCGGTGCGCTCGCCGCTTACGCCGCGCGCGCCGGACTCGAAGCGCACATCTTCATGCCGAGCGACACGCCACGGGCCAACGTGATCGAGTGCCGCGAGCTCGGCGCGCACGTGACCTTGATCGATGGGCTGATCACCGATTGCGGCGCGGAGATTGCGCGCCGGAAAGAGGCGGAAGGGTGGTTCGATCTGTCCACGCTCAAAGAGCCCTATCGCGTCGAAGGGAAGAAGACACTCGGCTACGAGTTGGCCGAGCAACTCGACTGGAAGTTGCCCGACGTGATTCTTTATCCTACGGGCGGCGGGACGGGGCTGATCGGAATGTGGAAGGCGTTCGATGAGATGGAAACGCTCGGCTGGATCGGGGCAAAGCGGCCGCGGATGTTTTCGATCCAGGCAAGCGGATGCGCGCCGATCGTGCGTGCTTTCGAGGCGGGCGAAAAGTACGCGACTGAGTTTCCCGACGCGCACACCCGCGCCTCCGGCCTGCGGGTCCCGAAAGCGGTCGGCGATTTTCTCATGCTCCAGATCTTGCGTGATTCGAATGGCGGCGGGGTGGCGGTTGACGACGAGACGATGGTTCAGACGACACGCGACGTGGGCGCGGCGGAGGGATTATTTGTCGCGCCGGAGGGCGCGGCGTGTTTTGCGGCGCTGCGATCGCTCGTCGGGGAGGGGAAGATCAAACCCGATGAGCGCATCGTTATTTTTAACACCGGCTCGGGGATAAAATATCTCGAGTGTTTCGAGTCCTAAAAAAGTCTGGAGCGAATGGAGGCAAGGGGATTCGAACCCCTGACATCCAGCTTGCAAAGCTGGCGCTCTACCAACTGAGCTATGCCCCCGTTGCTGAATGCGGATTGTAGAATGCGGAATGAGGAATGCAAATGGAAGTCAGGCTTCCAGCCTGACTCGGCCGGCGGGCATCTTGCCTGCCGAAAGAGAAGCGACAGGCTGGAAGCCTGTCCGCCGAATCAGCCAGGATGGCTGACTTCCGTCGTCCGGCCATGCGCCAGGAAAAAGGCACCGCTGATAAAAAATGCCGGACGGCATAAGCCATCCGGCATTTAAGAGTCAGCAATCAAACAAAAACTGAATTGTGCGTTACCGTTTCGATTCTCTCTGAGCCTCGGTCTCTTTCGATTCCGAGGGCTTAACGGCATCTTCGAAACCCCGAAGGATTTCGAGCTTAGCCGTCGACCTATTCAAACCGATCCAGCAAGAGCAAGCTCGAGCTGTCCGATTGAATTTCTCCTTAGAAAGGAGGTGATCCAGCCGCAGGTTCCCCTACGGCTACCTTGTTACGACTTCATCCCAGTTACCGCTCATAGCGTAGGGCACTGCTTCCCTTGCGGGTTGGCGCGTG
>JBPCLI010000149.1:0-4402 GCA_051003415.1 Chthoniobacterales bacterium
CCCATCTCGATCGGACCGAACTGGCCGGTGCCGACCATCATGGGAAGCGTGTTGCGCGGGCCGGGCATCATATCGGCCATCTCCGACATCCCATACATGCCGGTCTCGCCCATGGCCATGTAACCCGGAACGAGTTTGCCGATCTTTTGCGCCACCCCTTTTTGATTCATGCCAATGACGTTGGGAACGTTATGGCTCATCGCGTTCATAGCGTGATGATTCTTATGGCAATGCATCGGCCAGTCTCCCGGGTTATCCGCGATAAATTCAACGGTGCGGGTGGTGCCCGGCGGAACGTTAATGGTCGTCTCCGGGACCCACGCGCTCTTTTGAATCTCGCCGCCGTCGGTCCCGGCCAGATACCAGCGGTGCCCGTGGAAATGGATCGGATGACTGTCCATGCTCAGGTTGGCGAAGCTAATCCTGACCCGGTCGCCTAACTTCACGACTAATGGGTCAGTCCCGGGCCAAACCCGGCTGTTGAAAGTGAAGATATTGAAATCCGTCATCACGTTAGGATCGGGCGTAAAGGTGCCCGGGTGGATCGCCCATTCCTGGAGAAAGGTGAGGAAGTGTCGATCGACTGGCTCGGGATACCCGCCGCGTGGATGGATGATAAAGAAGCCTTCCATCCCCATCGCCATTTGGATCATTTCATCCGAATGCGGATGATACATCTGCGCGCCGTGCTGGCGGAGGGTGAACTCATAAAGATAAGTCTCGCCGGGAGGAATGTGTTTTTGGGTGACGCCGCCGACACCATCCATTCCGTTGGCCGCGATGACACCGTGCCAATGGACCGTGGTCGGTTCGGCCAGCTTGTTTGTGACCAGGATGCGGACGCGATCGCCTTCGACCGCTTCGATGGTGGGTCCGGGAGATTGACCGTTATAACCCCAGCAGTTGACGATCATGCCCGGCGCGAACTCCCGCTTCACCGGCTCGGCGATAAGATGAAACTCCTTGACGCCATCTTTCATAACCCAGGGCAGGCTGGACCCGTTAGGCGTAACGACTGGCCTGTAGTTCACCCTGGCGCCGGGTGCCGGCGTCGGAGTTGCCTGGGCGGCGAGAAGATTTGATCCGGCCGCGATGCGTTGTGCGAGCGTGGAAGCGCCCACCAGCGCCGCTGCTCCCGAGAAAAATCTGCGTCGTGTAATCATGGTTTGGAAAATTCGAAGCAATAGGATGTTGAACTGCAGGAATGGAGGAAAAAGGGAAACCGGGACGGCCTTACGATCTGGAAGAGCGGACCTTCCTGTTTGCGAAGGAGACGCGCGAGTTTGTGAAGAAACTCCCGAAGACTGCTGGGAATCTTGAAGATGTTCGGCAGTTGATCCGTGCTTCGGGATCGGTCGGGGCGAATTACATCGAGGCCAACGAGTCGGTCAGTAAGAAAGATTTCCTGCTTCGAATTAAGACCTGCCGCAAGGAGTCGAAAGAATCCGCTTACTGGCTCCGGCTGCTCGACATGGGAGGGAGCGCAGAATTGGATTCGATTCGCGTACGATTGCTTTCCGAAGCACGAGGACTGATGAACATCTTCGCCGCCATCCTGCGGAAAAGCGCGTAGTCGAGATTTCCGTTTCCTCGGTTCTCTATCTCCTCTTTTTGTCTTCATTGCTTCGAATTTCGATATTCGGATTTCGAATTTTTCCCGCTTAGGGAACCTCCGACTGCACGTTCCAGCTCAGCTCTTGCGATCCAGTAATCGCGCCAGGCTTCGATGTAACTCCGCTCGGCCGCGACTTCATTTTGCTTGGCGAGGAGGAGGTCATAGGCACCTTTGAGCATGTAGTTGTATTGTTGGAGGGTGAGGTTGAGCGCTTGTTGTTGCGTCGGGAGGAGGCGTTTCCCGATGTAGGAGGTGAGATCGCGCGCCGCGCTTAACTGGTCGCGTGACTCGCGCACTTCCGAGCGAATGTTAATCGCCATCGCTTCCAGCTCGCGCTGCGCCTGGCGATATTGGGCGGTGAGCTTTGCGATCTCTCCCTGGCCTTGATTAAAGATTGGCAGCTCGAGATCAAGCGTCGGCCCGGTCACGCGCTGGCCGTCGGGTTCCTTCTCCGTGTCGACCCCAATCTTGATCTCCGCCGGAACATAACGAGTCCTGGTACGCAGGGCGAGTGATTGCCCGATGAGATCGAGTTGCATGCGGGCGGCTTGCAGGTCGAGTCGCTGAGCGATGGCGCGCGACTCGAGGTGTTGCAATGAGACTTCGCTCCCTGGCAGTTCCGGCAAGTGATCGCCCATCGTCCAGTTGGTGTTTCCGCCCCATACTCCCATTAAGCGATTGAGGCGCTCGCGGTCGCGCCGGACCTGCAACTCCGTCTGCGCGACTTCGAGGCGCGATTGCTCGTAGCTGCCTTGTTGATTGGCCAGTTCGAGGTCGCTCGTATTCCCGGCGTCGTGCAAACGCTTGGTGAATTCCGCTGCCGTTTCGTTCGTCTCGGTGATGACGCGCAACCGATCGAGCAACTGCCGCCGGGCCTGCGCAGTGTAAAAGGCAACCTTCACCTCGGCCGCGAGCTTCAGCACTTCCTCGGCGACACGAATCTCGGTCTGCGCCAGCTGTGCGTTCGCAATTCGTTTGCGCAACGGCAGCACGAGCAGCTCGAGAAAATTCTGCGCGATCGCGTATTCAATGTTCGTCCCGGAGGGCGGCCGATTCGGGAACCGGAAGCTGGCCGAGAAATTCGGGTTACTAATCAGTCCCGCCTGAATGACCTCGGACTGCGCGATCCCGATTTCCTCGAACCGCGCCTGCAGCTCGCGATTGTTGAGGAGTGCGATCTGCACTGCGCTCCCAGCTGTTAATTGCCGACGCAAATGCGACTGCACACCCTGCTCGATCTGCGCGTCTTCCGGGCCGCCGCGATTCCACTGCACGCGTTTGCCGGTGCGCGCGCCGACCGTGTCCTGAACGCGGTCGAGCGAAGCGCTGGGAGTCGCGCAGCCGGTCGCGAGGGAGGCGACGAGGGTTAAGAGGAAAGGTTTCTTCATGGTTTTGCTCCTTCCGGCGCAACGGACTTCTTGACCAACGTCATGCCGCACTTCGGACATTGACCCGGGCCGGCTTCGTGGATTTCGGGATGCATCGGGCAGGTGAAATAGGTTCCCGCGGCCGGGATCGGCTTTTGGTTAGGCGCCATCCCACTCATGTCGTGGCCTTGATGCGACATGCCCGACATGTCGTGGTCCATGGCGCCGTCCTTCATCTTGCTCATGTCCATCTGCTTGGCTTTCTGTTCGCGATCGTCGGCCTTCGGCGAAACAAAGGTGCGAGAAGTGGCGAGCAGCTTTGGTCGCAAAGGCGCGGTGGCCGCTTCGGCAGCGTGCGGATCGGCTGGATCGGAAGCCGGCGCGGGCGGCAGATGGACGGCGCACCCGCCCAAGGCGACCACACCGGCCGCAGCAAGGACCCGGATTTTTTGAAATGGAAATTTGTCAGGCATAAAAGGTTCTGGTTGAGCGAAGAGAGTGCGCGTGCAGACCAAGAGCAGGAAGCCCTTGGGGCACCGGACGAAACGACCTGCGAGGCTCGCGAAGGGCGAGCGCGTCAGGTCGTTAGCTCAAGCGGGGCGGAGCGTGCGCGAGAATGCTCCGCTGCAAAACAGATTCCGCGAAAGTGTCCGCCTCTGGCGGGCCGGTATCGATCTCGTCGATGCGCGGCTCGGAGTTCCCCCTCAGCAGGAGAGAGTCAGCCGGGAAAAAGAGCTGCACGACAAACGAAGTCGTGTCGTAGCCGGCGGAAATCTTGAGCGGGGCGATGGTGGCGGCGAGCGATTTGCAGCAGGGCAACTCGCTTTGGTTTTGCTGCTTCTCCGGCTGCGAATGCCCGGGACAGCTTTCCTGGACCGCGGTAGTGGCGACGGGCTGGATCAGGATCCCGGCGAGCGCGCAATGATCGAACGCCACCAGCCAAGCGGCCATCGTCAGCAGGGCGATGAGCGCCCGGGCGAACTGCGATGAGAGGCGGAATTTCACGGTCTATTAGTCTCACAATAGCCGATTTCGTTCAAACAGGGTTCGCGTCAGTCGAGGAGAAGCGCTCTGGAGACGCCCTTGGCGGTTTCGAACCGCCGCTCCTTGGGCCCGGCTCCTGCCTTTAAAATCTTGCGATCCGGCGTCCTTTCCCGTATGCCGAGCGTAGTAAAATGCACGCCAGATGTTTCTTGCCAGCCGATGAAATTATCCGGCCGGGAAGTCCCTCTCACTCATTCGATCCGATTATTCAGGACTCCACTTCAACCACATGAGCACGATCAACGCCGAAACCGCCGTCAGGGAACGTTACGCCGCGGGAGCCAAAGCCGCCGAGGCCAAGCTTTGCTGCCCGGTCGATTACAACCCCGAATATCTCAAAGTCATCCCGCAGGAAGTGATCGAGCGCGACTACGGC
>JBPCLI010000150.1:0-17808 GCA_051003415.1 Chthoniobacterales bacterium
ACCGAGGATCATTATGAAATCTCAATCCCCGGGGAGAAACTCACGGCGCCCGCGTCGTGGGGGTTCCCGACGGCGGTTCGACACGCGCGAGGAACGCGTGGTGTCGAAGGCTCCCGCAAAAAAGAGCATTTGGCAGAAAATTACGGCCTTCTTCGGAGGCGCCGATAGTCCAGTAAAGTCGTCCGCGCCCGCCCGGGCGGCGAACAACGGTTCGCCGCCGGCCCGCAATGGTGCGTCCCGGCCCGAGCGCCCTTCGCGCAAACCTGAGTCGATTGAAGTCACGACACCGCGTCTCTACGTCGGCAACTTGTCCTTCGAAGCGACGGAAAGCGATCTCTTTGAACTCTTCAATGGTGTCGGCCAGGTGCAGAATGCGGAAGTGGTGACCTACAAGCATAACGAACGTTCGAAAGGCTTCGCTTTCGTCCAGATGCAGTCGGTCGAAGAAGCAAAACGGGCGGTGGCGGAGTTGCACGACAAGGAATTCCTGGGCCGCAAGCTCGTGGTCAGCGGCGCGAAGTCCGATAGTCATTCGCACGACTAACAACAGCGTCCTTCGAAACCGGGAGATCAGGTCGCCACGAGGCGGCGGGTCTCCCGGTTTTTGTTGGGAGTCCATGAGTGTGCATTGGTGCAGCATGTGAAAAACGCTTTCTTCATCGTCGGGCCGACGGCGAGCGGAAAAAGCGAACTCGCCGCCGATGTCGCCGTGCGCTGTGGTGCTGAGGTGGTGAACGCCGATGCGTTCCAGATCTATCGCGGCATGGCCATTCTCACGGCGCAACCGGCTGAAGCGATTCTGCGCAAAGCACGCCACCATTTGCTCGACTTGGTGCCGGCGAGCGAGGAGATGAACGCGGCGAAATTTCGCGAACTGGCTTTGGCTGCGATCGAGGAAATCAAAGGGCGTGGAAAGCTGGCGATCGTGGCGGGCGGAAGCGGACTGTACCTCAAGGCGCTCACTCATGGCCTGGCGCCGCTCCCGCCGGTCGATCCGAAGTTGCGCGCGGAACTCGACGCGCTCTCGCTCGACGAATTGGAGACGCGGCTTCTCGCGGTCGATCCGTTAGGCGCGAAAACCATCGACCGCCGGAACAAGCGTCGTCTCGTTAGGGCGCTGGAAATTTTCGCTCAGACCAACCGGCCGGCGTCCGAGCAACGTTCCGAATGGGCGCAAGATGTCGCCGATCTGCGAGGTGTTTTTGTTTTTCGGGAGCGAAACGAGCTTTATTCCCGGATCGACCGACGGGTCGAAGAAATGTTTCGCGAGGGCGTGACCGACGAAATAGCCCGGCTCGGTCTACTGAGTTCCACCGCCCGGAGAACGCTTGGTCTCGAACAGATTCACCTCCTCCTGGAAGGGAAACTGAGGGAGGTGGAATGCGCGGCAGCGATTCAGCAGGCAACCCGCCACTATGCCAAAAGACAGTTGACCTGGTTTCGGCGGCAACCTAGTCTTGAATCACTGAATTTGTCTTTGTTGAAGGATCACGCAGCTGCCGTCGATTGGATCCTGCAAAAGGTTTCCCTTTTGCCACCCTCTGAATGATCGAGATCCAGCCGCACCGCAGACAGGAACGCGCGCTCCTCATTGGACTCGAGAAAGACGGCATTTCAAAATGGGATTTGCGCGACTCGCTCGACGAGTTGCGTGAGCTGGCCCACTCCGCCGGTGCGCACGTGGTCGACACCGTCACGCAAAAATTGCAGAAGCCGACCGCGCCCTTTTATATCGGGAAAGGCAAAGCGGAGCTGATCAAGGAATCGTTCCAGGATCAGCAGGTCACTTCGGTCATTTTCGACAATGAACTCTCGCCCGCGCAGGGCCGGAACCTGGAAAACCTTTTCTCGCGCAAAGTGCTCGATCGCACTCAGCTCATTCTCGACATCTTCGCGCAGCGTGCCCGGAGCCGGGAAGGACGCCTCCAGATCGAGCTCGCGCAATTACAGTATCTCCTCCCGCGCCTAACGAGAATGTGGACCCACCTTTCTCGTCAGACGGGCGGGATCGGGATGCGCGGTCCGGGGGAGACTCAGCTCGAAGTGGATCGCCGCCGCGTGCAGGAACGAATCGCGCGCCTGGAGCGCGATCTCGAGGAAGTGCGCAAACATCGCGCGGTCCAGCGCCAGGGGCGAAAACGCCACCAGTGGCCGGTGGCGGCGGTTGTCGGCTACACCAACGCTGGCAAATCGACTCTCATGAATCTCCTCACCGGCGCTGGCTTGGTGACGGAGGATAAACTTTTCGCGACTCTTGATCCGACGACGCGGAGCCTGATCTTGCCTAACAAACAGCGCGTTCTCCTGACCGATACCGTCGGTTTCCTGAGAAAACTGCCGCACACTTTGATCGAGTCATTTAAAGCCACACTCGAGGAAGTGGTCGAAGCGGATCTCCTCCTCCACGTGGTCGATGTGAGTCATCCGCGGCTCGATGAGCACATGGCCGCAGTCGATACGGTGATCAAGGAAATCGGCGCCTACGGCAAGCAGACGCTCGTCATCTTTAACAAAATCGACGCCGTCGCCGACCGGGGCATGGTCGAGGCGCATCTCCAGAAATTCCCGGGCAGCGTGGCGATCTCGGCGCGGACCGGGGAAGGCGTCGAGGAATTAATCCCGGCCCTGCAAAATACCCTGAGCTCGTGGCGTCTGCGCTGCCGCTACAAAGTCCCGCAGAGCGAATCGGCTCTTCTCGCAGAGGTGCATCGGATTGGGCATGTGCTTGAATTGCGATATGAAGGCGAATTTGCGGAACTGGTCGCGCACGTTCCGCCACCGTTGGGACAGAAGCTCGCGCCTTATCTCGATCCGGTTCCTCCTGCGGTTCCAGCCTTCGCCTAACGGCGGGAAATGGTATTAGGCGTGGGCGCGGCAACCGGAGGGTTCGTTAGGCAATGACGCGCAGTGAGCGGGCCAGGAAGCTGGTGGAAGCGCTGCCGAAGATCTATCCCGACGCGCATTGTGAGCTGGATTTCAAGACGCCACTCCAGCTGTTGATCGCGACGATCCTGTCTGCGCAGTGCACCGACAAGCGGGTCAATCTCGTCACGCCCGCGCTCTTCAAGCGATACCGTTCGGCGTCGGCGTTTTCCGCTGCACCCCCAGCGGAGCTGGAGAAGGCCATTCAGTCGACCGGTTTCTTCCGCAACAAAACCAAGAGCATTCGAGCCGCGACCGCCGCGATCGAGGAGAAGCACGGCGGCCAGGTGCCGCAGACGATGGCAGAGCTGCACGCTCTGCCCGGGGTCGGTCGCAAGACGGCGAACGTCGTGCTCGGCAACGCTTTCCAGAAAGACGAGGGCGTCGTCGTCGACACCCACGTGACACGGCTTTCGCAGCGCCTTGGCCTAACGAAACAAACCGACCCGGAGAAAATCGAGCGCGACCTGATGAAGCTGATCCCGCAAAAAGATTGGACCGACTGGAGCCACTGGCTCATCTGGCACGGCCGACGCCGCTGCTTCGCGCGCAAGCCAGATTGTCACCACTGCGAACTCCTCGACCTCTGCCCATCCGGGCCGAGATTTATTCGGTCGGGAGAAGCGCGCCCGTTAGTGTGAGTTTACGTTGCGGCCGACTTTTTCGACCGTCGCCGCCGTTTGCTCAGATCGCCGGCGCAGCCGCTCGAACTCTTTTTGGAACTTGTCCAGATCCTCGTCGGAAAGAGCCTCAAGATCCATCAGGTGGTTGCGCGCTCCGTCGACGCTACGAATGAGCTCGTCGAGTTTGAGCTGGGTTGCCTTGGAGTCGCGGTTTTGGGTGTTTTGGATGAGGAAGACCATCAGGAATGTTACGATGGTGGTTCCGGTGTTGATGATGAGCTGCCAGGTGTCGGAGTAACCGAAAATATGACCGGTCATACCCCAGACGACGATGACTGCGACTGCGCCCATGAATGCCCAAGCCGTTCCGAGAACGGCGGAGATCTTTCGCGCCGCGACCCTGAAAGCGTCCTGGACCCGGCAGAAGACATTCCGTTCGTCCTTCTCGCTCGTTTTGCAGTTGTTGGTTTTCCTGGCGATAGCAAATATGGATCGCGTGACCGGCTTTCCTTGCGCGCCTGAGCGGGCGATTTTTTTTAACAATGACCGAGCGGTTTGAGAATCTCCTTCATTTGGATCTGGATGGGGCCTGGGACGCGGCCGCGGTGGGCTGCGCCACGCGCGACCTTCGAAGCTGGGGACCGGCCCTGCGTTTTTCCACGCCGGAGCGGGAGATCGAGCGCTTCTATCGCGAGCAGGCGGGAGGATTGCCTCCCTTCCTGGTCTATGGCTCGGGGGATTTCCATCACCTGAGCGCGCTTTGGCTCCGCCGCCTGCCCAGCCTAACGACCGTATTTTCGTTCGATAACCATCCCGACTGGGACATCCGGCCGCCGAAGTGGGCTTGCGGGGGCTGGGTCAATCGCGCGCTCGAGCTCGCCGCGGTCGCAAAGGTCAGCGTCTGGGGTTGCGGAAACTTCGAATGCTGGTGGCCGGGCCGAATCTTTGGCAACAACCAGGCGGAGCGGGCGGGGCGGATCGAGGTCCATCCCTGGGCGGATGACCGGCCGGCGAAGGAACGGCGCGGCGCCATCCTGCGCGAAAACTGGAGGGAGAAATTTGCCAGCGCGGTCGCGGCGCTTGGGGAGTCGCCGGTATATGTGACGGTCGATCTCGATTGTCTGCGCGCGGACGAGGCGGTGACGAATTGGGAAAGCGGTCGGTTTACTGTTGAGGATGTGGCTTGGGCGATCGAGTTGCTCGGCCGCGGGAACCGGATCGTGGGGGGCGACATTTGCGGAGCCTGGTCGGTGCCGGTCTACGCGCGGCGCGGGCAACGCTTCGCCGCGGAATTTGATCACCCCAAGCTGTCGGAGCGAGATCCGGCGGTCGTTAGGCAGGCGAACCTCCGTGCGCTCGAGCGCTTGCTCCCGGTCTTACTGTAGACGTTTCGCTCTGCGAACGCGGGGTTGGCTTCGCCCGTGAGCCAGATTGATCAACTCTCGCGCCTTTCAGAGGGAGGCGTCTACAGAGCGAGGCGTCGACTGGCTTCTAGCTGAGCGAGACGAGGATAACTCCGACGGCGATCACGATCGACCCGATCGTTAGGCGGAGGCTTAGCTTTTCTTTTAGAATCCAGGCCCCGGCGAAAGCGATGAAGATGACGCTCAGGCCTTGAAAGGGGAAAAAGTAACTCAGGTCAAAGCGTTGCAGGAGCCCGATATTGACAAAGAAATTGATCGCAAAGGCGGCGATGGCGACGGCGAAAATCCGGGCGGCGTGCAGGCGCGAATAAGTTTCGCGCGCGGTGATGTCCATCGCATGCTTGAGCAGGATTTGGCCGGCGACAAAACAACTCACGCTGAGGAAAATGAGAAAGCCGGCCAGAACGCTCATAGCTTTTCCTCCAGCCTGGCTGCGGGTTTGGCGACGATGAGGAGGCCGGCGAGGACGAGCGCGATCCCGAGCCAGCGGCGGGGGAGGATGGCTTCGCCCAGAACGATCCAGCTGCTCAACGGGACCAGGATGTGGACTACATTCCCGACCGGGAAGGCGATCGTTAGGGGAAGTTTCCGGATGGTCGCGAGCCAATTAAATAGACTGATGACCGAGGCCAGGATGCCCCACCAGACCCAGCCGGAACGAAGAGCGGTCAGGCCGGTCCAGGACCAGGGATTCTGCGGGTCGGCGGTCGCTTCCGCGCCGAGCTTGAGAAAAATCTCCGCCGCGGTCGCGAGCAGGACGCAGACCGCCAATTGGATCCACGGATTCAAGAACCAGCCGCGCAACAAAGCGGTCATGGCCTAACGAAAATGGCGTTGAAGGCAGCCACCTAGAGCTCGTGCGCGTTGGGAAATTTCTGCAGCACAGGATCGTGCCGGGTGGGCTGGAGGAAATGGAGGGCGTGCCGAAAGATGGGATTGAGCAGAGCCGCGGTGTGCATCACGTAGAGGTCTAGCGGCACCAGCTCGCAGCCGAGGTGCAGCTTGGGATGATAGTTGAGGGGGCTGCTGCAATAGGATGTCAAACGCTGACCGAGCGCCCACGTAATGATGTCGCGCAGGGTGTAGAAATAGAGATTTAGATCGAAGGCGACGCGATAATCGAGCCCGAGATACTCGTCATAGATCGTGCCGTCGTGTACCAGGCACTGACTAAAGGCGATCGCCTTGCCTTCCTGTCGCCAGACAAAGAACCGGGTGCGCTCCGGAATCTCGCGGCCGAGCCGGCAGAAATATTCCGGAGTAAGCGTTTCGAAATGCAATTTCGAGCGCGCGTGGACCTGGAGGTAGAGCGGATAGAGCTCTTTGATCACCGGCGTCACATCCGTCAGGACCTCGAAGGTGATCGGCGCGCGCTCGGCGGTTTGCCGAAACTTTCGCCGCAGGTTCTTACGGGTGGCCGCGCCTAACGACGCAACATATTCGTCAAATCCGCGATGGTGGAGCGAGAGCCGAGTCATCGGCATGCTAGCGACGCGGGTATAGCCGTTCGAGGAAAAGCCACGAAGTGGTGCGCGATACCGGGCTGGAAAATCTTTTAACACGACCAGCGAGGCGCGCGACTTGCGGGCAAAAAGCCTCAGGCAGGAATGCAGCGCGCAGGCCGCCCAGTCTGCATCCTCGGGCCGCACCGCGCCGAGGTGACCTTCCCCGGCGCTGCAACCGACCATGAGCGTCTTCATGGTGAGAAAACGCGGGAACTTCCGCCGGATTCGATCAATCGCAGAGCGCGCCCGGCCAGTCACTCCCTCGGTCAGGTTTTGCCGGACAAAAAAAAGCGGCTGGATGGCGCGGACTTGGTGCTCGCTATCTTCGAGGACGATATAAAAATAATCGAAACGGTCAGTCAGGGTGGTGCCGATCAACTCGTAGAAGCGATGGTCCTTACGCTGGTCGCGAAACGCCTCGTGCCAGGCCTGGCAGTCGTGCAGTTGCGCCTGGGTGACGAGCGTAGCAAAGCCTCCCGGAATCCGGACGGTGGTGTCAGATGATTTCGGTGGCAGATGTCGCGAAGAGAGAAAGGGAGCGCTCCTAAGAATGCGTACCATCTAGCCAATACAGCCGTTTTTTCAAGCTGCGCCGATTGGGGCATCAGGACGATTGCTTGTCGGGCCGATCTTCTTTGGGCCGCACGTTCTCGACGCGCAAGACGCCGCTTCGGATATTTAGGTCGCGCTGCGGGAAGGGGATCTCGATCCCGCCTTCCTGAAGCTTGCGATGGATCGCGAAATTCAGATCGCTCCGGTAACGGGCCGGGCGGTGGCTCATCTCATCACTCCAGGCGACGAGCTCGAAATTCAGCGAGCTGTCACCGAACCCGACAAAGAAAACGCTCGGCGCGGGATCGTCCAGGGTATGGGGATCGTCTTCTCCGGCCTCGATCAACTTCTTCCGGACCAATTCGACGTCGCTCCCGTAGGCCACGCCGACCGGAATCCGGAAGCGCACCCGCTTGTCGCCGTAGGTCCAGTTCGTGACCGGCGAATCGATGAACTTCTGGTTAGGCACGATCGTTGTGATGTTGTCATTCGTCACGATGACGGTGCTGCGCGCGTTGATTTTCTGCACCTGGCCCGTCACGCCCCCGACTTCGACGCGGTCGCCGATCGTGATTGGCCGCTCCGCCAGGATGACGAGGCCGCTAATGAAATTACTCGTGATGTTTTGCAGGCCGAATCCGATCCCGACGCCGACCGCGCCCGCAAAAACAGTCAGGGCCTCGAGGTGAATGCCGGTGTTTTGCAGGACGATAAAAACCCCGACGACGAGGACGACGTTGGAGGCGAGCTGCGAGATTGCGTACTGGAGCGAGCGATCGAGTCCACTGTGGACGAGGAAGCGATTAAAGAGAAAACGCTTCGTCCGCGAGGAGAGCCAGAAAACGAGCAGGAGCAGACCGACGAGGAGAAAAAGCTGGAGGAGACTGATCGGGACGCCCGGCAGCGGCGCGCTCCAGGCGAGCGGAATGCCGAGACCGTTAATCGCGCTGACCGTGAAGAAGACGAGGGAAGCGACGCTCAGAATCGTCGTGATGATGGCGACGAAATTGGCTTCGAGCTTGAAACGGCTGAGGAACCGCCTAACGAAAGCGCTCTGGAGAACTTTGGCAAAGATTAAGCCGAGCGCCATCAGACCGACAAAGGCCGCGACGCCCAAGATCGAGATGTGGTGCGCGGCGAGATCGAAAAGTGGGGCGCTCAGCCAGTCGAAATTCTTCACGAATCTTATTTTCTCCCGTTAGGGCTCGATCTGCAAAGGGGTGGAAACTAAAAACACGGCCGAAGCCGTGTTTTAGGTCGCATTAACGAGAAATGCTGCAGGCAGCGCGTCTACTCTGGCTTGTTCGCCGCCTTTTCTTCGATGTATTTTACGACGTCGCCGACGGTTTGCAGTTTCTCCGCATCTTCGTCGGGCACTTCCACCGAAAATTCTTCTTCAAAGGCCATCACTAGCTCGACGATGTCGAGCGAATCCGCGCCGAGATCCTCGATGAAGGACGCGTTGGGTGTGACCTGCTCCGGATTCACGCCGAGTTGCTCGACGATGATGTCCTTCACTTTTTCTTCGATCGGTTTATCCGACATACAAATATTTCTCCTTGGTTGGCTTGCTGTGGGTGACGGCTTAAAGGCGCCGCGACACGTTGGCAACTAAAATAATTGGATTCGTTGTCAATTTATTTCGCGGCCCGGGGCGCTCTTTGTCTGCGCTGAAATCAGGGTCTCCGATTTTACAACCGTCCGCCTTCGCGTACAGACTCCTATGTCTGAGGAGAAGAGCGCGCCGGATCTTTTTGATCTGAAGTTTTTGCCTGCCTGGGTGAAAGAAACGCCTCCCGAAAACCGCTATGCCGACTTTGCCGGCGAAGACAGCGTTGCGCCCGGTCAGCGCGACCGCCGGGGGGGCGGCGATCGGCGCGGTGGCGGCGGTGGAGACCGGCGCGATCGAGGGCCGCGTCCGCCCCGCGCGAAAGAGCGCGGTCGCGATCCTCGGGAACGGAATCGAGGTCCCGGCGCGGGACACCCCGCGGAAGCGCGGCGCCCGATGGAACCGGTCGCGCCTCCGCCGATCGTCGACATTCGTTTTGTGCCAGATGGACGCGTTCTGGAAAACGTTCTCGCGCAAATCAAGGCCGGCCATTTGGCCTATTCCGTCTTCTCACTCGCCCGGATGTTTCTCGACAAGCCGGAACGCTACAACGTTCAGCTCACGTCGAAGAGTGGCGAGCTCGTGCAGCTGGGTGAAAACGGTCCCGTCGCAAGTGATCGCCGGATCTTGGAAAACGGCGCATTCCTAAACCAAAAAGATCACTATTATCGGACCGAGGTGACGCAGTCGGAGCCGATCAAGGGCAACTTCACTTCCGTGGCGCGCTGCCGGTTGAGCGGCACATTGTTAGGACCGACCAACCATCACGCCTACCAACCGCAGCTCCGTGCGCTTTACGAGCAGCGATTCAGCCGGCGGATGAGTTTCCCGGAATACCAGCGGCAGATCGAGATCTCGACCGATCCGGAAGCAGTCGAACGCTGGAAGGAAGAAGCGCGCAGTGTGACCACCTACACCACCCTCCAGGAAGACCCGCCGCTGACCTTTTCGAACGCGGCTGAGACGGAGCGCCATTTCCGGCAGGCGTATCTGCCCGGGCTGCTCAAGAACGGCGCGGAATTTGTTGTCGACGGCGTGGAGAGCCGCCGCCTGCCCGACCGGTCGTTAGGCCGGGTGATTGAGGATGCCTGGGCGCACGAGTTTCGTTCCCCGACGGGAATGATGCAGGAACTGATCGCGGCCCTGCGCCAGCACTCGCTCCACATTTTCCGTCATCGCAAAGGGATGCTCTTTGTTTCGCCCGTCCGGGCCCGGGCCTTTCAACACGACAGTGCGTCGGTTTCGGCGTCGGTCGTCGGCATTCTCGCGGCGCTCAACCAGAACCCCGGGATTAACCGGAAACAGTTGCTGGAAGTTCTTCAGCCTAACGAATCAGGAGAAGCGGACGACGCGGAAAAGAAGAAGCTGGCGCTCGCTTCCGACCTGCACTGGTTGATCGGCGAAGGGCAGGTGATCGAGTTCAACGACGGCGCCCTCGATTTGCCTCGGATGAAGCCTCCCACTCCGAGGAAGGCGGCCAGTCCGAACGGAAAAGCTCAAGCGGCGGCTGTGGCTAATGAACCGGTCACGGAGACGCCGGCTGCCGATGAAGCGGCGGTGGTGGAGACCGTTGCAGAACAGCCAACCACGCCGATGAAAGATGACGACGCGGTGTCCGTCTCGACGGAATCGAGTCCGGTTGGTGAAGCAGCGCCGAAGACCGCGGGCGAGGAAGCGCCTAAGACGAAACCCGAGGTGGTGGCCGAGGACGAAAAAATTCCCGCCGCGGAATAGCGCCGCTGCCTGAGAAAGATTAGGCGGCGATCAACCGGGCCTTTTTCAAGGTCGCGTAAGCGCCATTCTTATTGATCGTCTTGAGGCCGCGCGCGGTCACTTTGACACGCACGAATTTTTTCAGCTCAGCGACCCAGATGCGTTGTTCGCGCAGATTGGGATTGAACGTGCGGGGCACGTTCTTCGTCACGTGACGGCCAACGCCGCCCTTTTTCTTCGCCATACCACGGCGGTGAATGACGCTGCCGCGCGTGGGTTTCGATCCTGTGATGCTGCAAACTTTTGACATAAGCCGGGCTTGAGAGGGGCGTAAGCTGCCGTCGGTCGCCGGAATGGTCAAGCGTTTCCTTTATTTGGAGAAGCGCCCTCGCCGTTGCGTCGAGCATCACTTGCCACGTTACAAGAAGGTGACCAGCAGGTTGCAATAGTTGCAGGCAACCCCGGTGAGGAAATTCGAGGTTGAACAACCGTCACGAAGCGTGGTCAAATGCGGATTCCCCGGAATAGAGTCGATGCCGCATTTTCCAATGAGCCAAAAAAATAATCACAAACTGCGCGTCGGAATCGTGGGGGCCGGGGAAATCGTGCGCCGGCGACATCTTCCCGCCCTGCAACGGCATCCCGCCGTGGAGGTGGTCGCGATCTGCAATTCCACCTACGAAAGCGCAGACAAATTTTGCCGGCAAAACGCCCCTCACGCGACTCCGATGCAGAACTGGGCGGAATTATTAGGCATGCCGGAGCTCGACATCATCTGGATCGGCACGCCGCCTTATATGCACTCTGCGGTCACTGTCTCGGCGCTGGAAGCCGGCAAGCATGTCTTTTGTCAGGCCCGGATGGCGATGGATCTGACGGAAGCGAATGAAATGCTCACCGCCTCGCGGCGTTATCCCGAGTTGGTCACGATGCTTTGCCCGCCGCCCCATGGAATGCGGGGCGATCTGCTCGTGCAAAAGCTGCTTGCGGAAGGTGTCATCGGACGGCCGCATCACCTGCGGTTGCAGAGCCTGCAAAGTTCGTTTCTCGATCCCGACGCGCCAGCGCATTGGCGGCAGCGAGTCGAGATGAGCGGGCTTAATGTTCTTACCCTCGGGATTTACGTGGAAGTGCTACAGCATTGGTTTGGCGACATCACCGGCGTCTTCGCGCGTGGTCAGATTCTGCAGCCGATGCGCCAAGGATACGAAGTCCTGATCCCGGATATGCTGAACGTTGTCTGCGCCTTTGCGAACG
This sequence comes from Chthoniobacterales bacterium, assembly GCA_051003415.1. GTDB lineage: Bacteria > Verrucomicrobiota > Verrucomicrobiia > Chthoniobacterales > UBA10450 > Palsa-1392. The sequence goes on from JBPCLI010000150.1 coordinate 11,606, forward strand.
GGATGGAAGGCGTGCTCGCATTCAGCGGTGTCGACGCTCATGCGCCGGCTGATCGGCTGGAGGTTTACGGCGATCTCGGCACGCTGACTTACGACTTCGATTCCGACGCGGTGCATGTCGGTCGAATCGGCGACCACGACTTGGGGGCGGTTGAGTTAACTTCCGACCTCGAGACCAATTGGCATGTGGAGGACGACTTCATCGCTGCGGTGAAATCGCGCGGCCGGATCAATCCGCACCCGGATTTCGAGGATGGCGTGCGTTACATGCATGTCGTGCAGGCGGTGGCTGATTCGCGGGCTCGCCGGGAGTGGGTCGAGATAAGGACCAGCAGCCTAACGACTCCCGAACTCGGGGCGGCCTGAAATTCGACCGGCGATTACAACATCGTCCCGCGCAAGATCAGGAGCGCGATGCTGAAATAGATCACCAGCCCGGTGACATCGACCAGCGTCGCGACAAACGGCGCCGAAGAAGTCGCTGGGTCCGCTCCCAGCCGGCGCAGGATGAAGGGCAGCATCGAGCCCGAGAGCGAACCCCACAGCACCACTCCGATAAGCGCGATTCCTACCGTCAACGCCACCAGCATCCAGTGGGGTCCATAGACGTTGGAAAATTGCGCCCAGACCGCGACGCGCAGGAAACCAATTGCCCCGAGAACACACCCGAGCGCCAAACCGGCGACGATTTCCTTCCTCATCACCCGCCACCAATCCGTTAGCGTCACTTCGCCGAGCGCCATCGCGCGGATGATCAGCATCGAGGCCTGTGAGCCCGAGTTGCCGCCGCTCGAGATGATCATCGGTAAAAATAGCGCGAGCACCACGGCTTTTGCGATCGCCCCTTCGTAATAACCCATCGCCGACGCGGTCAGCATCTCGCCGAGAAACAGCACGACCAGCCAGGTCGCGCGTTTCCGTACCATCCGCCAGAGCGGGATGCGCATGTAAGGCTCCTCCATCGCCTCCATGCCGCCGAATTTCTGGATGTCCTCGGTCGCTTCTTCTTCCGCGACGTCGAGCATGTCGTCGATCGTTACCAGCCCGACGAGCACCCCGGTGGAATCGAGCACCGGCAACGCGCTCCGGTCGTACTTTCGGAAAATGTTGACCGCTTCTTCCTGCGAATCGGTCACGTTGAGCGCGATGAAATTTTCATCCATCAAGTCACTCACCTTGGTCGCAAGTGGCTTGAGCAGGAATTCTCGGATGCGAATGTCGTCGACCAATTTCCCGCGGTCGTCGACCACGTAGATCACGTTCAGCGTCTCTGAGTCCTGGCCGTGCTGGCGGATGTAGGCCAGCACTGCGCCTACCGTCCAACTCGCGTCAACCGCGACCAGGTCCGGCGTCATCAAACGGCCGACGCTGCCTTCCGGATAACCAAGCAACGCCTGCGCGATCCGACGCTCATCCGGTGTGAGCAGGCGAATGAGCTGCCGTGCGGCGGCACTCGGAAGTTCCTCGAGAAGCGCCGTGCGATCGTCGGGCGACATCTCGTTCAGGATCGAGACGACCTGTTCGTGCGCCATGCCGCGCAGCAGTTGCTGCTGCGCTTCGACGTCGACATCGAGATATTCAAAAACATCGGCCGCGAGCACATGCGGCAGGATGCGAAAGATGATGACCTGTTCGTCTTCCGGCAGATCGAGAATGATCTCGGCCACATCGGCCGGCGGCATCTCGGAAAATAGTTCACGAAGCGCGGCGAAATTCCGCGCTTCGATCATGCCTTGAATTTCGGGTAGGAGAATCTTGCCGACCATAAGCGCGCGAAAAGGGGGCCCCTGCCTGAGGCCACGAGGTTGTAACACCGCCGCCGGTGGCGCGCAATTGTTGGAGCGTGCGCTGTCCTCAGTGCAGAGCGAACCCCGGGTCCGCTGAGACGGCGGACGCTACAGCACTTGGATTTTCCTCGAAAGTGGCCAAACTAAACCCGATGAGTTCTTCTACTGCGGCGCCCACCATCCGGCGCGAAATTGACCAGAATGGCGTCTGTCTCCTGACCTTTGATCGGCCGGATTCAGGCGCAAATATTTTCGACGCCGCGACCATGCGCGACTTGAGCGAGCACCTCGATTTCATCGAGACAGCAGACGAACTCACGGGCCTAATTGTAACCTCTGCCAAGAAATCGATCTTCATCGCCGGGGCCGACCTGCAGACCCTCCTGCGCCAGGCGCAGACCGGCGAGATGCGCGCCTTTATCGCCGAGGGTCAGCAAATCTTCAACCGGGTCGCTGCGCTCAAAATTTCAACCGTTGCCGCGATCCACGGCGCTTGCGCCGGCGGCGGATACGAAATCACTCTCGCCTGCAAACACCGGGTCGCCTCCGATTCGCCCGTGACGCGCATCGGCTTGCCGGAAACGACGCTTGGGCTGGTGCCCGCCTGGGGTGGGGCGACCCGCCTGCCGCGTTTGATTGGCCCGGAGGCCGCCGCCGAGGTGATTTTGAAGGGCAAACTTTATTCCGCCGCGGACGCTCTGAAACTCGGGCTCGTCGATGAGGTGGTTCCGCAGGATAAGCTACTCGAGGCCGCGCGGGCTCTCTTGAAGGTGCGCGAGCGCAGAATGCAAAGTGTCATTCTTGATCAGCCCAAGCCGCTCAAAATACCGGGCGGCGCAAATCGGGCGCCGGCGCGCGCCGCCGACATCATCAATCAAAGCCTGACGAGTTCGATCGAGGACTCGCTTGCTCTCGAACTCGATGCGATCGTGGAACTCGGCGAAACAGAATCCACCCGTAACCTGATCCGAAATTTTTTCCTGGCCGATCGTTACCGCAAGGGGTCCGCCAAATCGCCTAACGAGAAGTTCACGCACGCCGCCGTTATCGGAGCAGGTGTAATGGGCTCGGGGATCGCGCAATGGCTCAGTTCGCGCGGCATCTCCGTCATCCTGCGCGACGTTAGTTCGGAGCAACTCGGCCGCGGCTTGGGCAACATCGAGAATACCTTCGGCGAAGCGGTCAAGCGCGGCCTCATGACCGAGGAGAAAGCGCTGGAAGGCCGCGCTCGTATCGTGGCTTCCAATAATCCCGGTCCGATGCGCGAGGTGCAGATTGTGATCGAGGCCGCCTCCGAGAAAATCGATATCAAGCGCGCCATCTTCCAAGACCTCGACACCAAGATCGACGACACCGACATTCTCGCGACTAACACCTCGGCTCTTTCCATCAGCGACCTTGCCGCCCAGACCATGCACCCGGGCCGCGTTATCGGACTGCATTTTTTCAACCCGGTGAGCCGGATGAAACTGATCGAGGTCGTGATCGGGAAACAGACTTCCGATGAAACGAAGGAGCGTGCGCTGGCTTTCGCACGCCAGATCGGAAAGCTGCCGGTCGTCGTCCGGGACAGTCCTGGCTTTCTGGTGAACCGCGTTCTTTTTCCTTATCTGCTCGACGCGGCCGAGCTGTTCGAGAAGGGCGTCGACCCGAAGAAAATCGATGACGCTCTCGTGGAGTGGGGGATGCCGATGGGGCCGCTGCGCTTGATCGACGAGATCGGCGTCGACATCACGGTCGATATCGCAGCCACGCTCGAAAAGTCGTTAGGTGCGCGCGGGAGCACGCCGGCCATTTTGCAGAAAATGCAGGAAGCGAAAATGCTTGGGCGCAAAACCGGCAGCGGCTTTTACAAACACGAAGGCAAACAACAGTCGCCTAACGAGGCCATCGAGCAGTGGCGCGGGTCTGTAGCCGGGGACGCTGTCCCTGGCCGGTTTGCCGCGTTGCCAAACCCCGTGCCGGGGACAGCGTCCCCGGCTACAGGCGACCTTGCACTTCGGCTGGTTTACCTGATGGTGAACGAAGCCGCCCGTTGCCTGGAGGAAGAGGTCGTGGCGGCTCCGGAAGATGCCGATTACGGGATGATTCTCGGCACCGGGTTCGCCCCTTTGCGCGGCGGACCGCTCCGTTTCGTAGATCATTTCGGCGTGGCGGAAATGGTGGCGGCCGGCGACCGGCATGGCGGAAAATTCCAGCCCTGCGATCTCCTCCGGCAACACGCCGAAAAAGGAACAAAATTTTATGAAGACACCGCTCGAAGCGCCTGAGAAACAGATTTCCGAAGAGACCAGTGCCAGGCCCGCCCAAGCCGAAGCGCAGTCGGTCATCGACACTTCCAAGATGTCGGCCGGCAAAGCCGCCGCCCTCGACCTCACCGAAAGTTCGCGTGATCCCCTGGATGAACGCGGCAGCTTCGCGAGCAATTTGTTCATCGGGAAGTTCAACTTCGATCGCATCTTTCCCTACCCGGCGCAGAGCGCGGAAGATCGCGCGAAGGGCGACCCGTTCCTGAAGGAGTTGAGCGAGTATCTCGAGGCCAATGTCGATGCCGACGAGATCGATCGCACCGGCGAAATCCCGCAGAAGAACATCGACGAACTTTTCGCGATGGGGGCGTTCGGGATCAAGATCCCGACCGAGTACGGCGGGCTTGGTTTGTCGCAGGTCAATTATGGGCGCGCCGCGATGGTTTTCGGCAGTTGGGATGCGAATCTGACCGCGCTCGTCTCGGCGCATCAATCGATCGGCGTGCCGCAGCCACTCCTGATTTTCGGCACCGAGGAGCAGAAGAAAAAGTATCTGCCCCGCGTCGCGCGCAAAGAAATCTCTGCTTTTGCCCTTACCGAAATCGACGCCGGCTCCGACCCGGCCAACATGAGCCTGCGCGCGGATGTGACCGAGGACGGCTCCGCCTTCATCCTCAACGGCGAGAAACTTTGGTGCACCAATTTGATCAAAGCCGGCGTGCTCGTGGTAATGGCGAAGACGCCGCCCAAGATCGTGAAGGGCAAGGAGCGCAAACAGATCACGGCCTTCATCGTCGATGTCGATTCGCCCGGACTCGAGATCACGTATCGCTGCCATTTCATGGGGCTGCGCGCGCTCTACAACGGGATCGTAAAGTTCACCAACGTTCGCGTCCCGCGCGAGAACATGATCGCCAAGGAAGGCCAGGGATTAAAAGTCGCCCTAACGACGCTCAACACCGGCCGCCTCACGATTCCGGCGGCCTGCGTTGGCTTGTCGAAACGATTGCTCGAGATCTGCCGCAAATGGGCGAGCGAACGCGTGCAATGGGGCGTGCCGATCGGCCAGCATTACGCAATCGCGGGCAAGATCGCGGAAATGGCGGGCAACGTCTTCGCAATGGAAGCGATCACATTCCTGACCAGTGCCCTGGTCGATCGCAAAGCGGGCGATCTGCGGATCGAGACCGCGATGTGTAAAATGTGGGCGACGGAAGCGACCTGGCGAATCGCCGACGAAGCGATGCAGGTGCGCGGCGGGCGCGGTTACGAAACCGCGCAATCGCTCGAAGGCCGCGGCGAGGAAGGCATCCCGGTCGAGCGATTCCTGCGCGATTGCCGAATCAATATGATCTTTGAAGGCTCGAGCGAAACTATGCGCCTCTTCATTGCGCGCGAAGCACTGGATCCGCATCTCAAGGTCGGTGGCGCGATTTTCAATACGCAGCTTCCGACTTCCGAGCGGGCCAAGGCGGTTTTGCAATCGGGAAAATTTTACGCCAGCTGGTATCCCAAACAGTGGACCGGCGGCAGCGCGGGCGATCTCGATAAGTTGCATGCCGATCTGCGCCCGCATGTGCGCTACGCGGCTGGTGCGAGCAAGCGTTTGGCGCGTGGACTGTTTCACGCTATGACGCGCTTCGGTCCGAAGCTGGATCGCGAGCAGCTGTTACTCGGGCGCTTTGTTGGGATCGCGACGGAGTTGTTTGCCATGAGTGCGACCTGCGCTTTTGCCCAGCACAAGATCGAGGGTGGTGAGCCCGCAGCGGAGATTTTGTCGGTCGCGACTTACTTCTGTCGCTCGGCCAAAATGCGGATCGACGCGCATTTTGCCGGCACCTCGGAGAACGCCGACAAGGCAGGCTACGACTTGACCCAGGAGTTGATGGCGGGGAAACATGCCGCGCTTGGCAAAGGAATCGTGGGCAATCCCTAGTCGTTAGGCAAACAGACTCCGGGCGCGGCGGGCGGCGCGCCCGCACGCTCAGTGGCGTGGTCGCGGAAGTCAGGCATCTTGCCTGACTCGGCCGACGGGCTTCCAGCCGGTCGGCTCTTTCTGCGCGCGAGGCAAACTCTTGCTCAAGGCAAGTCAGCGGCCAGCCACTGGCTGACCGCACCCTCGACAGGCTGGAAGCCTGTCTTCCGAGTCAGGCAAGATGCCTGACTTC